>JBEEIN010000202.1:0-20963 GCA_041169825.1 Pseudomonadota bacterium | reverse complement strand
CCCGCAAACGGACTATCGGCCTTTTGCAAGGCTTGCATAGCAAAGCAGGAACGGCACAGTTACTGCGCGCACTGCGCTCCACCGCGCCGGATGGACTAAGCCCGATAGGAGATGGATAGGCCCCAACCTGCAGCATGGCCGCAGCAGCAAACCAGCCAAACTTACGCGCTGCCTGATTGCGTGGCGGAGCGGGAGAATCTATGATCCAAAAATCTCCTGCCGAGCCTGATTGAAAAACACATGGCATGCGTTTTACGCTGAAATAGCAGGCGGACAGCTCGGCGCCTGAAGCCTTGGAGGAAGGTTATAGCCCGGACACGCATCCCAATTCGCGGCATCCGCCATTATGGCGCCAAGGCCGCCGCAAAAGCCGGTCGATTGAAGCCGGGGCAGCCGCTGCGGCTAATACCTCGGCCGGACAACCCCTACGACAATACCGCAGTAGAAATCCGCCTCGAGGATGGGACTATGCTGGGGCATGTGCCGCGTGAGCGCTCAGCGGAATTCTTCGCCTTGCTGGGGGCAAGACGGATAACATCCTCGAGAGTATATTCGATACAGGGCAATGCCCCGTATATTGAAATCGAGGTCGAATTTGCGGCCCAAGCCAACGAAGGTTCGCCAGGCAAAAATTCAGCGATCTCGGAAAGCCAAGGACGAGAGGATAGTGCCGCCCCACCACCACCAAGATCCATCCCAAATCCTCAACCTGAACAGGCGAGCAGTCAATGGATCTGGTGGCTGATTGGTCTGGGCGTCATTTTGTACCTGATCGCGCAATGAACTTCTTCGAAAATAGGTGACGCAACTAATCTTTCGATTTCGTTTTACGCCGCTTCTCAAGCGATTTCTTTCCGCCAAGGGATTCCCACACAGAAATAAGCCGCCCAACGTGAAACTCTAGCTCATCCTGATCCAATGTTGCTAAGGGAAGGCTGGCAAGCGCGCATACAGTTTCGCCTTCCTTATCGCACCGAAGACCGATGGCGGTTGCATTGCGCCATGCCACTTCCAGATAAGACTTTAGTGAAGCTGTCGTTGGCCGCGCACCAAGCTTTGCCAATGGCAGAACGAGATTGACTACCGGCTGCCCAGGAACTGGACCACTCTCGTCTTCAATTATTATGGCCGGATTCCCACCCTGTCGCCTTTGGATCAGAAGCTTTCCAAGCTCCTGATCAACATCGACTTTATAGCCAGCCTCAAGAGCACGCGCCTTCAGCATCAGCAGGTATGGAGGCGGCTGAACCAGCCTCTCGAAGACCTCGTTGCCAGCGATGGAAACGTGGATAATCCGCGAGAAGTCTGCTCCCACTTTCCCGGGCCGACACTCGAGTTGAACCGGCGTCCCACTCTCCATGGCCTCAGCCAGAGCAAGAAGTCCGTTCAATTGATTGGCAGGGCACTTATTCGACGCGTCCAGACGAGACAGGCCCGTAAATGCATATACTGCCTGAGTTACAAGGGCAGCCACCTTTGGTCCCACGCCTAATGAATGAGACAAATCTGCAACCGCTTCCGGTTCGTGGGCCAATATCAGCGCCAGAGTAGCCCGCCGCCCCAACTTCGCGTTATCGTCGAGTTCGGGGATGTCTATCTCGGCATTGATTACCTTCCGACATCCATCTGCCCAGGCCACGCCTTTCTGGCCAAGGCCTTCGATCGCCGCCCTTATCTCGCTTAAAAACTCTTGGCGATCAAAGCCCCGATTGCGGAAGCGTTTACGGAGCCCGTGAACAGCTGCCCGCCAGATGGCGACATCGAGATCATCGGCAGTCGGATCAAAGGCGCGCAGACTCGCCTCACCGATGAGGTCCGGAGCATTCGAGATCTGCTCTAAGAAACGACCAATCGCCTCGTCATGCCCTCCCGCTCGGAGGACGGCCAAAACGCCAGCAGCCCAGCCGCCTAGAAAGTCGAGATTCTCCCGCCTCCCGGCGCAGGCGCTCACTTCTTCCTCGAGCTCAACTTCCCTGGTTTCCTCTCTGACCTCGAAGCCGCCAACCAACGTTGGTACCAGAGAGGCAGGAATGTCGGGAAACAGGCCATACGAAGCCTGGAAGTTGTCGAGGAGTTCCTGGCTTTCAAAGCAGGCTGCTGCAATCTCGGTTACCCGCAACGGGCCATTGATAATGACCAGCTTACCGGGCTCACTGTCCACATTCGCAGATCGGACACGGAGAACGGCACGAGGCCCCGCTTCACCATCCGACATTGCCCAGCTAGGGACATAGCCTACGAACCCGGCCAAGTTACAGCCAAAGTGTGACTGCAGGTCCTTAGCCTGGTCATCCTTCAGGGCGCCGCCGACGTACCCCGCACCCAACGCCAATGCCCAGTTATCTGCGTGCAGAGGGACAAGCACTTCTTGGTTTTCCACCCGCGAGGGCTGGGGCTCACCCCAAAAGTCGAATTCGTTCGCGGCCGGTGTCATTCGACCTCCAGGTCGTTAGGGTCCAAGTTTTTCTCGATCGTGCCCTCAATGTGAGGGACCAGTGCTTCTAGTGCGCCGAGGCCGACATAGCGACAGATCTTTGTGCTGGGTCGGGGGAGTAAGGCCGTCGACGCCGGTAGTTCAGCTCTCGGGTCGACCTCTGTGAAGACGATGTAGAGCTCGGATCGGGCCCGCGAAGACATGACGTAAAGCGCCATCCGTTCATTGTAGAACCCGGAACTGTCGAGAGACATTCTTTCCATGCCAACAAAGAAGACAAGGTCGAACTCGAGGCCCTTCGCTGACTGGGTATGAAGCACGGTAACGGTGTTACCAGAATCGAAATCCAAGCTCTCGTCTGTGTGGGTCTTGTCTCCGCTCATGTAGGCTTGGATCCGCAACCCGGACCCTTCTCCTCCAATACGGGATTTTAGCTGGTTGTAGGTGCGCTTCACCAGTTGACTGGTGCCGTAGACGATCACCCCAATTTGCTTGCCGGGATTGAGCTTAGCCTTCCGGGAGATGAAATCTGCCACTTCGCGATCGTTGTTCGCGAACACGACTTGCGGGATTTCCCCCTCTTTATCGGGAAGCTCCGCCACACCACTCTCGTTACCAACTTGAAAGTGCGCAGCAAACTTGGCGATCGGACGAGTGTTTCTAAAGTTCTTTCTCAGGGTGAAATTACGATTTGAAACTCCCTTTATGAAAAGGTGATCTCTTATGTCCGCGATCCGGCTATTCTTATCGACCTGCAGGCGCTGATTATCATCTGCGAACACGGTTATTTGTGTATTCACACCCTGATTCGATAATTGGTTCTGGATGATGCCTAGCGCCGTATACATGGTCGGCGGAAAATCCTGCCCCTCGTCGATCAGGAGATGCCCCCAATCAAAGGCATTCTGCCCATTGGAATTAGCAAGTCTTGCAAGCGCCTCAGAGCAAATCGTTGTCCAGTCGATGTCATAGGAGTTACCGTTTAGGCTGGGCAGACGCGCTTGCTTAGCGGCCCGTTTCCACCAATTGTACGCCCACTGGTTCATGGTTTTTACCGGAACATCAGCCGCGACATTGGAGCGAGTAGAGGTGTATCGGCGCAGCACGCGGTTAAACATGATGACTTGGGGCTTTTGCCCCAGCGCCTTCTGCTTTTGGGCGCGGTGGAATGCCATCACCGTCTTCCCTGTACCAGGAGGGCCCACGACAAGAATCGCGCCGTCTCCCGGGGCTTCTCCATAAATTTTGCGCTGTTCGCGGTCGAGGTCGCTTAACGAGGGAAAACGCATTCTAGATTCCTGCAACCGAATTGAAAAAGCCAATCGGTTCTTGAACTCCGCGACCATTAACGCGGCCATCCCCGGAGATAAGCACCCGGTTCAAGAGAATATTCGAGAAGGTACAACTGGTTTCTGCGACCAAGGAACAGGCATGGCACGCAGCCCGGTTCAGCCCATCTACGCCCTGCGCATCAAGTTCTCGGCAAACAGGATCACTTGAGCACCATTGGCTCCTCGCCACAGCCCGATAGATCACGTCCCCTATTCGCTCGGGGGCACCCATCTCACTGAGGCCTCCCATGGAACCTTCGGCATCAGAATCGGCCGTATATATCAAGACGCCGGCATAAGGATTGCTATTTGGACCGCAATACACACGCTCTCTTAACGAGGTCGACGAGTACCCGCAGTCGAATGCCAACTGATTTATCAGCAAATGGCTAAAGGTATGGACCATGATGAATGCAGGGGTAGCGTTAAAACCCATTCGGTTCGGCAAGCCGATCTTCTCGGCGCTCGAGAGCTGGGATCTCGTGAATTGGCCTATCGTGTCTTCGTTTTCTGCAAGCCACTTCCTGATCGCTTCCGTCGAGACTTGAAGGAAGACACCCTCTCCGAGCACTTGGATGCTCGGCAACCAATCCGGTTGTTTTCGACCGAGTGAAGGGGAAATCATGGCCTGCTCTTCGGTGACATTTCGGCGCTGAAAGCCTCGAAATGCCCTGACCTCACGCAGCCGTTCCACCCTGACTACTCGTTCAAACAACGTCTCCAGCCCGTGGCTCGCGCCCAGGGAAGCTGGACGCGTAATGAGCCAGCGTGTTTTCTGCCCTTTGGGGTGCGCCAAGACAGGAAACTCTTCGCCGAGGATAGTCTCCTGCGAGAACTCAGGCGCTGGACCATCCTCGGCTTCACCCGCAACGGTGACGTCCTCGAGGAAACATTTCCAGGCTTCGGCAGGATCAAGGCCAATGTTATCTGCAATCGAGGAAACCTGGCTTTTGAACGCACTTTCGAGCAGCGCGGCCTGGTTCATTTTTGCAAGGCTTTCCGCGGCCTTGACGAGAGCCGAATAGACCGCTTCCTCGCGAAGCCTAATCCAGGCTTCCTTGTCAGTGTCCCCGGCGATATCGATTGCTGAGATGACGGACGCGTAATGAAGCGCGCTGGAGCCGCGCGGTTCCATGTAGAGCTTCGCGGGGCCTTCCCCCTTTTTTGCGACACAATCAACCGGCGATTCTCCGGGCTGACGCCCCTTGCACTTTTGCGGCAATGGGCCATCGGCGATCCCTTCAAGGGTGCCTGACGCTTTGCACGAACAAGCGATTTTCATGCTCGAGAAGTCACCGCCGCTCTTGCCCGTGACCTCGAATCGGAGCCGTGCCGTTTTCCTGTCGCATGGACCGCTTACGGCTTTTTGATGCTCACGGTGCGCCCACCAGTGCCAATCGATCTCATCAAGATGGCCATTATCGCAAACTGCGACAAAACGCATAGGTACGAGCTTCGCGCGCTTGCACGCACCTTTCGAGCAATATGGCCGCACGAGCGAGCCATCCTCGTTTTTTTCCTGCTCATCCCGGTCATGGGACCAGAAAGTCATCTCCCGGCATTCGGGGCAGAAATGCCACCTAGGGAAACGGGTAACTGCAACCGATTTGCTGGGCCGCATAAGCTTTTTCGGCCTCAGCCGATCGGCCAACGAAGTTATGGTGATTTGCTCGAGGTTATAGCCCTTTTCCCAAGAGCCGGTCCCCCGGATGAAAAGCGATTGGCCGTCGACTTCGCAAAGTGAGCCGACGCCAAATGGGCTAATAAGTTGAGCGCTACGAACGGTTGGCTTGGCCACTTGCCATGTCCTCCAGCGTGAGTTCCTTGTCGACGTGACGCATAGACTGGAGAGTGTTCCAGCCGACGTTATCGACCCGCTTGCCGCCGAAGCGGACAAGCAGGCACGGTTTTGCTTGGCCTTTTGCGAAAACGTAGCGGAGTCCGTCACAATTCCGTGTCCACTCGGACCATTCGCTCACTCTCTCAGCAAGCCTGGCGGCAAGCCTTTCGCGCTCCTCGCCTTCATTGGTGCCGTCGTATGCCGACTGCAGGCGGTGCTCGAGCTGTGCGATTATTTCCGCAATTTTCTGGTCCTGAGGATCGAACTTCCCTGCTGCTTCGTTCGTCCGAAGACCCGCACCGTGCCGCACAACGATAACCAGCGCGGCATGAAGCGCCCGCTCGATTGCAGGCAGGGCGCCGGGTGTAACGCTTGTCGGCTCGACAAAACTGTAGAAGCGTTCGTGGTAGTCTCGAAATGACTCGTAGTGTGATCGGTCTCGCGGCTTGCTCGGGGAATAGCACGCCACCACTAGGCCCGGAACCTTGCCTCGCCCGACCCGGCTGGTTGCCTGAATGTATTCAGCGGAAAGCTTCGGCTGCCCGTTGACCATCATTAGACCGAGACGGTCGATGTCCACGCCGACCGAAATGATATTGGTACATGGTACGACGTCTATTGCCGGATCGTTCGGCCTGTGCCGGCGGGCCAGCATTTGTCGGGCTTGTGGGACGGGCGTTTCGGAGTGTGCTTTTAGCTCTAAGACGCGGAAATTGGAGGGCCGTTCAAGCGCCTCGTTCTCTGCATAGACCTTAAGACGCGTCGGGATCTCATCGCGCGTCGCGTTAGCTATGCGGCCAAGTTCCCGCTTACTGTTGTGGTATGCAACCAGCGTCCAGTAGGCGTCTAGCTCGTCGCTATTGGCCTGCCCTTGCTGGCCGGCGTCGTGAACCCCCTGCAAAAGTGCCGCGATTGTCCACGAAGCGGCGACGGTAGCACGCAAGCCCTGCGCCATGACGCCGGCATAGAGGCGAGACCTATCCGTATTACCGACATCGAGCTTGGAGAAGAAAGAGTCCTCTGCCTTCAGGCCGGGAGAGGGGAAAACAGCGGAGGGCCGACCATATATCCGCCGACATTGCACTGCGGCGTTACGAATGGTTGCAGTGGAGGCAATTACCTTTGGAGGAGTTCCACCGCCGGCCCTTATCAATGTCTCGAAGGCAGCCTCATAGATGCCCGCAAGTGTGCCCAGCGGGCCGGATATCAGGTGAAGCTCATCCTGGATAATAAGCGACGGAGCGAGCTTGCCGGTGCCGACCCCGAACAGTCGTCCGCCTTTTTCATTCCAGGGGACCATCGCGAATTTGTCGACGGTACCGAGTAAAAATGACGGTGGATGCGCATAAAGCTGCGAGTCGACAAAATACACGGGCAAGTGGCCGTGGAAGGTACAGTCCTCCTCCGGGCAATGGACTTTGAACGAATTGGACGCGGAGCTAAAGCCGTAAAAAGCCCGGTCTGGCACTCCATCCGGGTGTCGATGCGGTTCATTAGGCACCAGCAATGTCCCGCAGGAAGGACAACTCTCGATCGGGAACGGGTTGTCAGAGCGCGGGTCCCCCGAATCTAAAAGCTCGGTAAGCTGGTCATTTGCTTCCGCCAGTGAATTGGGGCTGACCTCACCTCCCACGAATAAACCGATCGAGAACTCTTCGTCCCCAATCCATGTATCGCCCTGCGCCCTAAGATCGCGACGGATCATCTCGAGTGCGCAAATGACACCAGCCGTTCTCTGGAATTGGTCGGCCGTCAGGAACCGGTACGTGTAACGATTGATTACGCCTGTACCGCCTCCAGCATCTCCATCGGAGATCCGCCGTCGGAGTAACTCGAAGGCCGAAACCAAGAGGTAGGCTTCGGTTTTGCCACCACCGGTTGCGAACCAGATTACGTCGACCAGGTCACGATCAACAAGCTCATCGCCGGCAAGCGACGGGAGCACCTGCAGGAAAAAGGCCAGCTGGAAGGGCCGCCAGGCGGCATCTAGCGAGTAGTAGTCAATCTCGCTTGTGATGGCGTCACCGAGGTCAAAGGGACCCTGCCTCTCGTCCTTCCGGTCACGTCCAGCTGCACGTGCAGAGTGGGCCATCGCCATGAGCATGGCGCGGTTGGCCAGCATGAAGCAACGCGCGATGTCTTCGCGGGCAACCAGGAGGGCGATGCCATCACGCATACGGCGCGCACTATTGCGGCAACGGCCGACGATACGCGCCGCATCTGCCTCGAGACCAGGCTCGACATCGAGGGAGGCCTGGTGGTCAATCCATTTCTCGTAGAAATCGACGAGCTTCCCAAGTCTGACCCCGAGCTCCGCAATCGGCAGATCTCCCCTCGCCAAAGGCGCAATCTTGAAGATCCCGTTATCATCAAACGGCTTATTTACCCCTCCGTCGTCAATGGAGAGATTGTCAAAGACGGGGCGCCAGACATGCGCCGTCGGGATCGCCTCGGTCCAGACTGCCGTGCAGGTATCACCGTGGAGATTCCAGCTCGTCGCGACACCATGCCCTGCCGCATACGGCCTCTGTTGACCGTAAATGACGCGCAACTCGCGTTCATCCTCGGTCGGAGGTACAAATGCCGCAGCAGGGTATTGGATAATTTGGCCTTCCACGGGCTCGACCTCGATCGAGACCTGGAAGAGAGTGTCCTCTGTCGATCGCTGGCCCACGCCTGAGGCGCAGTTGCTCACGCTGATGGTCAGAAGCGAGCTGCCATCGCCCAGCTGACGCCCCAGCACCTCAAGGGTAGCTCGTCCTTCCAGCGCCTGCACCGGTTTGTGGCCAGTGCTGCTTACAACTAGGATCGTTTCCTCCAAGGGCACGCGCCGCCAGAGGGGCTCTTCCCGCTTCTCGCCACGCCGTGACTTCTTCGTCCCGTTTTCAGGCTCGCTTGCCACCGCCTGCCCGGAAGGCTCCGCTTGCTCGTTGCTCAGCGGTTCAACCATCGCCTCCTGTTCGGGAGAATTGGCTTTTCCATTAGCCAACGGTTCGTAGCGCGCGCCCACGACCCTTATTCGAACGGAAGAAGAAGCGGCTATGCAGACCGACAAGCCCATTGATGACGGAAGCATGGCAGTGGCCATGCTCAACGGGTCATCGGCGTCCTCGTCTGCGGTTTCGCCCTCATCTCCCGCCAAAGCGGGGTCAGCCCGTTCGTCCCTCGGGAAGAGCATTCCCATCATGTACGCAAGGCTAAGGCGCCCTTCGATGATCTCGTTCTCGTACGATCCGTCAGGCGACGGTTGGCCTAGGCCTGGCCCAACGAGTCGCGACTTTAGTTTTGCGACGAGTTCGTCACGACAGGGCATGTCAGTTCGCCTCCTTTCGTGCAGCAATCTCGGCAGCCCGAATGGCAAGTGCCTCGATCAACTGTGCCGGGGCGATCAAAACCAACTCGTGGTTGGCACGCGAGATGGCCTTGTATGACTTGCTGGAGAGCTCGTCCGCGCTGCCGCTGAGCCCAGCTACGCAAACAAGGGGCCGCTCTAAACCTTTGAAATCTTCAATTCGTGCCACGAGAACGCAGTCTCTCTTGGCCTTCCCAAGGGCTCGTTCACTCAATGCTTCTGCACGGTATCCGCGCTTAGTCAGATCCCTTGCAACAGCGTCTGGGTCTCTTTCCTCGTCAACGAGTACCGCTACGTCACTTCGCGTCGCAGCTCCGTCGCCCGCCAGCCATCCCTTCAAGACACGGGCAACAGTCGCATTGATCTCGTCAGGGGTGTCGGCAACCTCGAGGGTTACCTTCCCCATCGCCGGATCTCCGCGGGCCTTTCCAACGTTCGCGTCTGCGAAACGACCTATTGCGTCCACAACCCTGCCTGCATTGCGCACGTTTTGCCTCAGGTTGCACTTAAACGCGAGTGACCTGAGGTAATCGAGGCAATCCTCGTCCACGGGGTAGCTAGGCGATACTTGATGGTTAGGATCACCAAACCAACGCCAGCGGCCCTCCGTCCAGCCGCCTTTCAATGCCTTCTCGAGCACATCAAGCGATGCTGGGTCACACATGTCCTGCCCCTCGTCCACGATCAGGGTATCCCATGGCCCCTGATCCTTCGTTAGCTCGACCAGGTCATCGAGCGTCGTCGTAGTGACATTGTGGGGAAAATCATGCGTTCCAAGGAAAGAGGCTAAGAAAGGGCTGCGGGTGACCAGCAGCACTCTCAGGTCAGGATCACTCGCCTCGTAGCGTGCACATGCCGCGGCCACGAAGGTCTTGCCCGTTCCCGCACCCCCAGAGACAAAGATCCGTTCATTTTCGGCGATCTCGTCCATCCGTTCGTATTGCTCTTCGGTGAACTGGCAAAAATCACGTTCGGTTTGCTTTAGTTGGCTGTCGAGAGAGGGGACACGTTCGAAGTTAGGGCGCAGATCTGTGACGATCTTTGAAATAACATGCGGAGGTAAATCGACTGGATTTCCTTTCATGGACGCCCAATGGTCAAATGCCCGCTCGAGGTATTCGCGGAACGTGTTGTGTCCGCGACAGTCAATTTCATACGCAGTGATTTCGTCCGGGTGCTCCGGCAAACTTGAAACACCTTCGGTTGTGAATCGTGGCACATCACAGAATACGACGCCAAATCCCGACGGAACCCTTGAAAGTTCCTTCCAGAACTTCGGCTTCAAGTAGTTCTTCTCAAGAGAGAAAAACGCCGAACTTGCCTGCGCCGCCGGGCTCTCGGTTTTCGAGTTTGTCTCGCCAAATCGATTAGTGAATTCCCATATTCCATTCCTGCAGGCAACACGACCACCCTTGACTTCAAGCACGATTATTCCGCGCCTGCTAATCAAGACGAAGTCGGCCTCACCCCAACGCTTGTACTCGTGACGCCCGATGTTTAGCGAGTGAAGCGCAACATCAGCTGGTCCGAATGATATCTCCTTCAGAAAGCCGAAGATCTTTTTCTCGGCGGCACTCTTGAACTCGAACACCTGCGGCGGAACAAGTTTCACGGTCTCTCCCTTGAATCACCGAAAGGTTAAGGCGAGAGATTGATGAAATCTAGTCACTTAGAGATAATTACCGCTCTAGCGGAAAAGTTCAGGTCGGCGATGCATGCGATGGCAGCGACATCGAGGGAGAAAACGCTTGGCTAGCCTGCCTCGAGGCTACGTGACATGCCAGCGCCCCCCTTGCGATCGGCATTGATGAAGCGGCATGCCCGCGGCCCGGTCACCGTTGACTATCCAACCTGGGCATTCCCGCCCCGTTTGAAATAACTGCACCGGGCGCTCACTGGGCAAGCAATGCAGAGGGGATTGCGCGCGCGGCATACGAGGGCTGCGAAATCCAGTACCGCCCAGTTCACCTCTCGCGGATCTTGGCGCACGAGCCAGTGGGCGGCTTCCTGCAGCCATTGGTCATGGCGAATGTCAGCGAGCTTCCGTGGACGAACGAACCGCTCGATCACGCGGGCCATGTTCACGTCAAGCAAAGGTGCCGCACGCCCGTGTTGAAATTGCAGGATCGCATTGGAAACGTATTGCCCGACCGCGGGGATTTGGCGGTGCTCCCGAGGATCGGATGGGAATTGCCCCTCGTTTTCAGAAACATACTTGGCGATACCGAGGAGGGACTGCGCACGGCGACGCCACAGCCCAAGCGGCTTCAGGAACTCCTCGAGGTCTTCGGCCTTGGCCGAGGCAAGCTGGGACCAGCTGGGGTACTTGGCAACGAATGCCTCGAAGAATCCTGATACAGCTGCAGCCGTCGTGCGCTGGAGGAGGACCTCGACAATGACCTGCTGGTATGTGCCCGCATCGTTCGAACGCCAGGGAAAATCCCTGCTGTTTACCTTAGCCCAGCCCTTGAGGTCCTTTGCCAGCCTGGTCAGCTTGCGCTTCTCGCCCGGCGTAACAGGGTCAGGAGAGCGCATGGACTTCTGGTGGCGGGAAAAGTGCGCCGAGGTTGTCGGGGTGAATCTTGAACAGGTAGCCGTGGTCACGCGCGCGCGTCTCGGACTTCTTGTGGAGCGCATAGTCGACAGTGATGATGCCCGCTTCGACTAGCGCGACGAAGTTTGCAGTCATTGGGCGGCGGGTACGCTGGACCTCGACGTAATGGAATTCCTCGTCTTGGCCTGCCCCACGGCACATCGCCCGAACCCAGAACGTCTGGCGATGCTTAGCTGCCAAGTCGTTCTTCAACACGGGGATTTCCCAGGTCACGTCATGGACCACTCGGCGCGTTGACGGGTCGTGGTAGATCTGGCGCAGCCAGTCATTTTCCGCGTCGATATCGAGCGCGAGGCCGAGCGAGTTCGGCCCACGCGCGGAAAGCGTGTGGTAAAGTGAAAGGCGCCCGTCTCCATCGACGTAGCCACGGGCTTTTAGAAGACCAAGTGCATTCCCGACAGGGCTCAACTTCCAGTTTGGGACTTTTGAGAACAGTGTTGAGCGATTCCTGTCGGCACCAATCCGGCTGCGCTTAGCCTTGAGCTCGATCCCTTTATAATCAGGGGCTTGCTTCGAGTTCGCAGAGATCCCGAGCATGGTCTCAAGCGTGAAACCGATCCCAGTGTCGCCGGGCCGGAGCGTTCGCAAGTAACCCTTGGATGATATCTGTCGCAGGAGACCTAGCAACTCGCTCGCCACCACATCGCCATGATCAGCGCGGTCAACCAACTTTCGGAATGGCGACCCGGCATCGTCGAGCGATACCTGCACGGATGGATCGCTCATGTTTAACACGTACAACGTGCCGTCGATCACCGTCAGCGCCAGCAAGTTAAAAGCACCGGCGTAAGACCGTACAGGATGACCCAGCCAGATCCTCGGATCCCCGTTCTTCGTGGTCGGCCGGTAAAGCGAGACCTGCGTCGGCTCCAGCGAATGCGGCCGAACGAGGTAAGCTTGCTTCAGGACCTTGTGATCTTGCCCCTGGGCCTGGCTAGCGTAATCATGGTAGCCACGTTCGGCGAGGTACTCCCGCAGGCCGTCCGTCGCGTCGAATATCGACTTCTCAAGCCCGGTCGGTGTCGGCACCAACAAGGCCGCCTCGATGGCGTGCCTGGTGAGCATCTCCAGTGCCGTCGCCGCGGGAAAGTCCGCCTTTGCCAGCATTGCCTAGCGCGTCCTCGAGCACGCGTTTGAAGTGCCCGCCGACCCGTTCGGCCAACCCAACGGGAACGGCGTTGCCGATCTGCGTGTACTTGGGGACTTCGCGGTCAAAGATGCCTTCCCTCGGGTTGCCGGCACGGCGGATCCCGCCGGTCGTTCTCTTGCCCATGAACCTGTACCAGTCAGGGAAGAGTTGCAACCTTGCCCACTCGCGGACCGTCAGGATCCGCGGCTGAGAATAATGGACATAGTCGTCTGGCATGGAGGTCGCGGTGATTGTCGGGCGCCCGTTCCCCCAGCTCTTGGGAAGGACTTTCTGGGCAAACTTCTTCGTTTGCGCGCCTTCGGGGATCTCCCCGCCGTTCTTGATCATGTAAGCGAACTTGTCGACGATACGCTTTGCGTGCTTCGAATACTCGTGGTCCGTTAGCTGCCCGCTCCGCTCCTCGTGCGCAGGCGGCGCGGCCCGCAGCTTTTTCTGGATCGGGGTCTGGGGTGCACGCGGATATTCTCGGGTTTCGAACTTGCCCTGCGGGAAATCTTGTTTTTCGAGGGCGCGCTTGATCGCCGGGTCAACGAGGTCGCCGAGAAGTTCCTCGATTCCGGGTGCTTCGGACGGGTCGCCCTTTGGCAGGAAGCCGCACTTGACCGCATCTTTGTCGTCGGCGGATAGGTCCACGATCGAGCTGGCTTCGACGATGTCTTCCCTGATGCCGACCAGTAGGACACGCGGGCGATTCTGCGGAACCCCGTAGTCTGATGCTCTCACGAGCGTGTAGCGCACGTGGTACCCAGGAATCTTCCGGAACTCGCCCCAGACGTCGGGCCAGATCATATCGTCGCCTTCGCGAGTCCACTTCGAGGTTAGGATCCCACGGACATTCTCGAACAAGAAGATCCGCGGACGCAGCCGGCGAATGATCTTCGTCATCCGCCCGTATAGTTGGTTCGAAGGAAGGTCCTTCTTGTCGACCGCGTAGGATCGGCGATGCCCGATACCGGAGTAGCCTTGGCACGGGGGGCCACCGGCAAGTAGGTCAAGGTCGCCCTTGTTGCTCGCGTTTTCCGCCTCTGCCAGATCCGGGAGCGTCAGCCCCAGCGCCGCCAGATCGGAGACCATCTTCTCAAGCCTTGGTCCTTGCAGCTCGTTGGCGTCATTACAATGCAAGTGGGCCTGCTCGGCGAATGGCTTACCTCCGACCTGATGGTGTCGGTTGGCAAGATAAGTGGCCATTGCATCGGGATTGAGCTCGTTAACGAAGACCGGTGTAAAACCGGCGTTTTCCATGCCGAGCGACAACCCGCCGCAGCCTGCAAAGAGGTCGACCATGGCCAAGGGGATTTGCGACTTGTCTTTCATGGCTCGTTGAATGCTCGGTTTGACGTGGTAGTCAACGCACCCGTGCACGATTTACCTGGCAAAGTCCAGGGGCATCCAATGTTATTCCACTACGCCTCGGCAACCTAGCGGCGGGTTCGCTCTCACCCAATCCGGGCGCTGGCCGTCTTTCGGAAAACCACGCTGCCAATACCGGTCAGCGCCAGCACGACCGTAAGGACGTCGGCCTGCGTCAGCCCCTCGGGCAGGATGTCGAGCGCCGCGGCCACACCCCAAAGGCTGCCGATGACCCCTGTCCAGATGGCCTTGGACGCCCACCAGGGTTTCAGTTCTTCCATGTCGTTTCTCCATAAAAAAGCCCGCGGCAGTCGCGGGCGGACAGGTCGGTGATGGCGATGGCAATCAGGTCTCGTTGACGGACAGCACGCCATTGGCCGCGAGTTGGACCGGCTTCGCGGTCACAGGCGCCTTGCGATAGGCAGGCCGGCGAATGGCGATGCAGCGGTCCCGGGCAATCCGGTTGATGGTCACGCCGTCGGACTGGTTGCCGCCGAGCACATGGAACGCGCCGTAGTCCTCGCCAACATAGAGCCCGACATGCCCGGAACCCTGTGCCCGGCGGAACACCAGGATGTCGCCCAGCTGGGCCCGGTCCGCAGCTTTCCCGAACTTGGCCCAATTGCGCGCCCAGAGCGGACCTTCCACCACGGGCTTGCCGGCGCGTTTCGCGACCACGGCCATGAACAGCCCGCACCATGGAATGCCGTCGTCATTGTAGACCTTGGCGAGGCCCGTTTCCTTCGCCCATCCGAGGATCACCGGATTGCCGCCAGACCCGGCGACCTCGAAGGTACCGTAAAGCTTGCGGGCCTCTTCCAGCATCCGGGGAAGCGGACGCAGGTCATCGATCCAGCCATAGGCCGGTGGCAGCGGTTTCATGGATGTCTCCCGGGAAGTTAGCGGCCGGACAGGCCTTTGAACGTGGCGTAGAGCACTGCGACCGCGGTCGCGAACGTCGACAGCCACTTGACGAAGCGGACCATGCCGGTCGCGGTATTCCAGGCCTCGAGCAGGTCCTTCAGCTCCTTGCGGACCGCCTTCAGGTCTTCCTGCATGGCCTCGAGGTCAGCGCGGATCAGGGCGATCTCCACGGCTGGATCACGATCGGAATTAGGCGGCATCAGCGCAGCCTCCCGATGATGGTAATGTCATCCAGGGCCACCCCGATCGTGTGGCCGGCTGGCAGGTCGAAGGCCGTCTCCCGTTGCCGGGCGCCGGTGGCGTAATGGATGAACAGGGCCTCGCGATCGAGCACGGCCGGGCCGGTCACCACCTCGAAGTGGTACTGCACGCCGGGAGTCCGCCGGAACTTCTGCACTACGCAGCACAGGGTAAAGTCGTCATGGAAGCGCCGGGTGAACTCGCCGACCGGAAGATAGCCACCGCCGTTCTCGACATTGTGGCATCCGGGCGTCCAGCGCTGGGTGATCGGCCCCTTGGGACCCTCGAAGACGTAGTCGGCCCATCCGTTGATGGCGACCGAGACATGCTCGCAAAGGGTCCAGGCGACGCCGGCGTCGTACATCTCGGCGATGGTGGGGTTGAGCTTGGGCGGTACGAACTCCAGCATCGGCCAGAGCCGCCACGAGTTCGCCGCCCGGCGGAAAGTGAATCCGTTTTTGAACACCCCGTAATTGATGTCGAGGTCGTCGTTGATGGCGATCACCTCGTCGGTGACCGTCGGCCGGCGATCTGCCTGCATCTCAGTTTTCCTCCTAGCTGACCGTGACCGAGACGACCTCGCGCACGATGTGGGAGCCGGACTGGCCGCCCGAGGTGCCGATCGCGGCTCCGCCCTGCGTGGCAGAGAGATTAAAGGTGTCGGTCGCGGCGTTGATGACGAAGTAGGTCGTGTTGGCGAGGATGCCGGTCGGCAGCGCCCCGCTGGTCGTGAACTGGACCCGCTTGCCGTTGGTGAGCCCGTGCCCAGCAGCGGTGACCGTTGCCGGGCTGGCAATGGTGATGGTCGCCGCGCGGGGAAGCATGCTGGCGAACGGGTTGCCGCTCAGCGCACCGAAAGCCTGGTAGGAAGTGATCGGGTTCTTGTAGCCGTAGCGGGTGCCGGATCCGGAGCCGGTGAAGCTGATCGCCGCACCGCCGGGGGTGGCCGCGATCTTGAATGCGCTGGCGCTCACCACCGACTGCACGAAGTATATCGTGAACGCCGTGATCCCGGTGGGCATGCCGCCGGTACAATAGAACTGGACCGGGTCGCCTACCGCCAGGCCATGCGAGGTCCAGTTGATGTTGTTGGTCGGCGACGGGCTGAAGGTGATCCCGGTCACGTTGGTGAGCCAAGAGACCGAGCCCGCACCCAGTGTAAAGTTCGTGCCGTTGATGCGCAGGCGCTGCGGGACCGGCGTGGCATTGTAGCCATCGAGGCCAATCAGCGTGCGCGAGGTCGCGGCATAGAAGTCGTAGTCATGGGCAATCGCCCGGATGGCGCGGCCTCTCCAAGTGGAAGGCGCAAAGTTCCCGCCACCGAGCGACGTGAAGTAGCCACCGTCGGCACCGTACTGCTCGACCGCGCTGTATTTATCGGCCCACTGGTAATAGCTGACCGGCAGATCAATCCGCTGGCCACCACTACCGCTTCCCAGCAGGGCCATGAGCACCCCGGCCATCAGTTGAGGCCCGCCCCAGTGATTACCCAGGTGGTGGCGGCGACCTTGACCAGGGTCGCCAAACCATAGCCGTCGAGCGTGCGGCTGCCGGTATTCGCGGTGCCGGCCTGGCGCAGCGTGTCGGTGGTGATCGAGATGGTCTGGGCCGTGGCGCTATCATTGTAGATGACGATGGTCGCTCCGATCGGGAACGCGACCGATGCATTGGCCGGGATGACGATCCCGCCGGTGGTTATGCTGATATGCTTGCCTCGATCAGCCAGCGCTAGCGTGTAGGCAGCCGTCTTCGCGTTCTGCGGAACGTCCTTGTAGCCAAGTTCCAGCGCCGATGCGTCCTGGATGATGCCGGCCGCCGTGATGCGCAGACGTTCGACGCTGGCCGGACCGAAGATCATGTCGCCGGCCGTATTCACGGTGATCCAGCCCTTTTCCCCGGTATTGGCGTTGTTCACCCACTGGATGTACGCACCGACCGTATCGCCAGCATTCTGCCTCAGGATTATCGCCCCGGTGGTCGCTGCGCTGTCCTGCAGGAACCGCCCACGCCCCGCGACATCAAGTGGGGCCGCTGGCGCAATACCGATGCCGACACTGCCGGAAAACTGCGGGCTGGCGAGCGGCGCACGCGTCGTATCAGTCGGGTGGACATGGTCTGCCCGGGCAAAGCGTACCGAGGTGCCGACCGCCGCTGTGCCATCGGCAACAGGCGCGGTCGCGGAGGCCTGAGCCAGAACAAAGGCCGTCGTCGCCAGCTGTGTGGTGTTGGTGCCAACAGCGGCTGTCGGTGCAGCCGGGACGCCCGTGAATGTCGGCGACGCAAGCGGTGCGTAGGAGCCTGCCGACACATAGGCTGCCACCCAGGCAGACCCGGTCCACACCCGCATTTCAGCGGCAGTGCTATTCCAATGCAACGCACCGGTCAGCAAGGCTGCGCCGTCATTGTCGACGGTTGGATTTACAGCCTTCGACCCGAGGTAGCGATCGTCGAAGGCGTCGTAGCTGGCGGCCGCATTGGCCGCGCTGGCAGCCGCGTTCGCCGCTTGGCTTGAAGCGGTACTGGCGCTGGCAGCCGCGTTCGCGGCATAGCCGTTGGTCTCGGTGGCCAGCGCATTTGCCTGGGTCACGAAAGTCGGCAGCGCGCCGAGGAAGGCTTCGGCGCGCACGTTGAAGTTCGCCGCGTCCGTCCGGGACGGCGGCGTCGGCAAAGCTGTAATTGGCATGGAAACTCCCTCGGGAGGTTTACGTCAGGCCTTCGATGGTGAGGCTGCAGTAGCTGACGGTCGGGTAGGCAAGGTCGATCGAGAACTCCTTGTAGAAGCCGTAGACAGTCAGGCTTTCGAAGGTCTCGGAGCCGATCCAGAGGACCGGCGTGGCGCGCAGCGCCGCAAGGTTGCGATGAATGTCGTCGACCGCATCGGTCGGCATGACGACGCGGGCGGTCATGCGCTTGGCAAAGGCGCGCTCGACCACCGAGATCACGCCGAACTGGTCGGCTTCCTTGCGGCTGTAATCGATGATGCCGATGTCCACGCCGTGCTCGGTCTCGCCCAGCGAGAGCTGACGTCCCAGCAGCAGCGACCCGCACGACACGATGTCGGCCGGATTATCGCGGGTCATGGTGACGGTGACGACGCCATTGGCATAGACCGGCACATCGAGGAACAGCAGCGTCGACTTGCGGCCGATCGGCTCGAAGAACCACGAGAACCAGTTGTCGATGGCATTGCCGCCGAGGTTGAAGCTCTGCGTGCTGGTGTAGTTGGTGACGCCATCAACGGTCAGCGTGACGGTGGCGCTTTCGGCATCGGTGTCGATCAGCGCCACGGCATCGACCGCACCCGGCGCCAGCACGGCCTGGAGTGACGCCGCCCGAGTGCTGGCCGTGCCGACCCGTGCATCGAACATCGCCCAGCGGTTGGTAGGCCCGAGATCGAGCCACTTCGTTGGATCGTTGGCCGGGTTGACACCGGTCGAGGCCGCCAGTGCCTCGTAGCGCCGGTGGGTTGAGGCAAGGATCACCCGGTTGCCGGTCACGTAGGCGGTGCCGGCACTCCATGCCGGATGGTCGTTTTCAGGCACAGTGCTGCTGGTCAGCATGGCGTCGGTGATCGTGACGGGCCGCAGCAGTTTCATGCCGCAGTCCTCGTCGACAGGGCGTCGCCATCCGGGGTCACCCGCTCGAGGATCCGGGCGGTCTTGGCGGTGCCCGAGGCGATGGCGGCTGAGGCAATGCGCTGCTCACCGCGCAGGTCCGCCACTTCCTGCCGCAGAGCCCTCAGCTCATCGAGCAGCGCCGACTGGTCATCATTGGCCGGAATGGTCGCCGTGCCCATCTGGTTGGTTGCAAACTGCTCCCACCAGTTCGGCTCGGGACTCTCGGTCGCATCGGTGGTCGTGCTGCTGCCGGCAGCTTGGGTGATGATCGCCAGCGTCTGCTCGAGGCTGGCCGCCGTCAGGCCCTGCAGCCGAGCCAGATCTTCCGATGACCGGACGGTTTCGGCAGCCTGCGATAGCAACGCCTGGCTCAGACCCGACAGCGCCTTGGCGGCTTCCTGGTCACCGCCGCGGGCCAGCATCGAGGCATTGTTGAATGCAGCCAGCGCCTCGGCGTAGCTGCCGGCCTTCGTGCCCATCACACCCCGGATCCGCTCGATCTCGGCAATCAGCGCAACAGTGATCGTTGTCCAGGCCGAGCGCAGCTTCTCTGCGGCACTGGCTGCGGCTTCGGCTGCCTGCCGCTGGTCTTCGAGCGCCCAGATCTGCTGCTGCAGCGCCCGGTTGGACGCGTCGAGCTGGGCAAGATCGAGCGCCCGCAGCGCGGCGGTGTCACCCTGCAGTTCGAGCAGGCGGCGCTCGAGCGATGTGCGCTCGTCAGCAATGGCTGCGGCACTGGCCGCGTCTTGGGCCGCACCCACCAGGTCCGCGAAGGCCGGGGCCAGCTGGATCAGCGCGACATAGGCCGCCCGTCCTGCTTCGGTGCTGAGGTCCTGGGCTTCGACCAGCGCCCGGAAGCCCGCGATGCTGTCCGGCATGGCAAGCCCGAGGCCGGCGAGCGCCTGTGTCATCTGCGCCGTGCGCGCGGCGGTCTGTTCGGTGCCGGTAAAATAGAGCCCAAAATACTCGTCCGTCGCCGACACCATGTCGCCAACCGAGCCGAACAGCTCGACGAGGTTCATGGACGCGGCGATGGTGAGATTGGTGGACCGGCCCAGCATGGTCATGGCGCTGGTGACCGCCTCGACGCTTGAGGCGACCCGGATCAGGGTCTCGAAATAACCTTCACCGACCTTCTGGAACTGGTCGAGACCGGCAATGGCATAGCGGGCGAGATTATCCGCCGCCGCGCCGAAGACAGCTGCCAGCTTCTCCTGGATTTGCGCGCCGGTCAGGCCCTTGAGGTCGATCTTGCCGATGTTGATGACGAAGCTGTCGAGCCGGGCCTGCACCTCGTCCAGCGACAGGCCGAGGGGGCCGGCAGCGGCCGAGATGGCATCGTAGAACCCGGTGAAGATCAGCGAGAACTGACGTTCCAGTTCGGCACTCGCCTCGGAATATTGCGTGCTGTAGCGGGTGCTGGTCGTGATCCCGAGGAACTTCTTCTTTTTCTGGATGTCGGTGTAATACTGCCCCTGGAACCCGCCGGACATGATGCCGCCCAGCGACTGGGCGCCGCCATAAATGCCCTGGCCGACGACGCTGGTCTTGGTGCCGAACAGCGATCCGATCAGCTTGCCGATCGCGCCGACGACACCGCCCAGGATACCGCCGATCACCGGGATCTTGTCGAGGACCGCCCCCACCTTCTGCATCGCCCCGCCGAAAATGGCGGTGACACCGGTCGGCTTGAACCCGGTCTGCACTCTGTCAGCGAGGTCCTCGGCGCCATTGGTGCGAATGATGAGATTGGTGAGCCCGCCGATATTGGCCTCGATACTGCGCAGGGAAGCCAGCATCGCTGCGGAATAGCGCATGGTCAGCGTGTCGACCTCGCGCAGGTGGTCGATGGCCCTGGCGATGCTCTCAGACTTGGCTTCCGCGTCGCCGAACACCGTGCCGGTGCCGTCATTGGCGGGCGCTGGTGCATTACCACCACCACCGAATGCTCCGCCGATCGCGACACCGAGCGAAGCGATGACCCCGGCCGTGACCGCGCCGGCGGCGATATTGAGCGGGAACGGTAGCGAACGGATGGCATTCACCACCGCCTCGACGGCCTTGATACCGGTGGTGATGATCGAGTTGCCCTGTTCGACCCCGGCGCGCGC
>JBEEIN010000201.1:0-3693 GCA_041169825.1 Pseudomonadota bacterium | reverse complement strand
CATCGGGCTCCAGCTAATCACGGCTGGCAGGTCGCTCCGGTTAGGCTTCGGGTGGAACTATGGTTACGGCTATGGGCGGAAACGAGCATCGGCAAATCGTGCGCGACAGCCTCTTTCTCTTGGCTGACATGCGCATCGACGGCATGAGCGGAGACCATCGGATCCGCGTTCGCAATGTCTCGGCCGGCGGTTTGATGGCCGATGGCGGCCCGGCCGTGCGGCGCGGCGCACTAGTCTGGATCCAGTTGCGCAATATTGGCTGGGTCGAAGGCACTGTGGCTTGGGTGCAGGAAAACCGCTGCGGCGTCGCCTTTCGCGAAGAGATTGATCCCAAGCAGGCCCGGGCTCCGGTGATCCATGGAGAGGACCCGCCCCGCTATGTCCGCACACCCTTGCCAGCCGTCAATCAGGGCCAGATGCGCAAGATCTGAGGGTTTTCCAGCGGCAACGCGAATCGACGCTGTTTGTCCCATCGATAATGGGTTAGGTGCGGGGCGCTATGTCTCGCCGTCTGATAGCCAGCCTTGTCGGACCTATCCTCGCCCTATTGGTGGTTGGCTGCGACAATACATCTGATCGCGCCGTTGAAGTCGCCGTCATCGGCGATCCGGGCTCAGCCTTTGTTACCGGCCCGCGGCTCCCGCTGGCGGCGCAACTGGTGCGCTCCGCCACGGCCGAAGGGCTTGTGGGTTTCGATGAGCAGGGCCGGGTCATCCCCGCCTTGGCTGACCGCTGGATCGTGACCGACGACGGGCTGAGCTATATCTTTCGGCTCCGCGACGGGACCTGGCCCGACAAAAGCCCACTGACCGGTGAATCCGCGCGGGCTGCCCTCCTTCAGGCAATTGGCACCGTTCGTGGCACGCCACTTGGCGCAGACCTGTCAGCGATCGATGAAGTGCGTGCCATGGCCGGCCGGGTGGTAGAGGTCCGCTTGCGCCAGCCCCAGCCCGATTTCCTGCAATTGCTGGCTCAGCCCGAGCTTGGCCTGCTGCGCAAGGGGCGCGGAGCCGGGCCGATGCGCCAGACGCGGGAAAAGCGGGCGCTGTTGCTCAAGCCGATCCCCCCGGAGGATCGCGGTATGCCGCAGGTCGAGGACTGGGCCGAACGGAGCCGCAAGCTGCGTCTGGTTGCCCTGTCTGCGCAACGGGCGATCGAGAGGTTCAAAGCCGGCAAGGCCGACATAGTTCTGGGTGGGCGGCTGGCGGATTTTCCGAGGCTGGACGCCAGTGGCGTGCCCCGCGGCGCGATCCGGCTTGATCCTGTGGCGGGCCTGTTTGGGCTAACTGTGGTCAATCCGCAGGGCTTCCTCGCGGCGCCCGAGCGGCGTGAGGCGCTGGCCATGGCGATTGATCGCGACGCCCTTGCCGCCGCACTCAATGTTGGCGGCTGGACTGCGACCACGCGGATCGTGAACCCCGGCGCGGGTGATGACAATGGTACCGTTGCCGAGCGCTGGATCGGCCAGTCCCTGGCTGAACGCCGCGCTGTGGCGGCCGGACGGGTGACGCGCTGGACCGCCGATCGCACGGCGCCACGTCTGCGCATTGCCTTGGCCAGCGGGCCGGGAAGCGACCTTCTGTTTGCGCGGCTGGCGGAGGACTTCAAGGCAATCGGCGTGGAAGCGGTGCAGGTGCGCGAAAATGCGTCTGCTGACCTTCGTCTGGTCGACACTGTCGCTCGCTATGCGCGGGCCAGCTGGTTTCTGAACCAGCTGAGTTGCGCCGCCGTCCGCACGGTCTGCAGTGCCAGTGCAGACCGCCTGACGGGCCTTGCCCTGATAGAGCCTGATCCGGCCAAGCGGGCCGATCTTTTCGCCCAGGCGGAGGCCCAACTGACCATAGCCAACGGCTATATCCCGCTGGGGGTTCCAATCCGCTGGTCGCTTGTGAGCGGAAAGGCGACCGGTTTCATGCCAAATCCGTGGAACGCCCACCCCCTCCTGCCTCTTGCGATGTTACCGAAGTAGGCAGCTCCAGGCCATAAATTATTCGGGTTATTCGTATGGGTATAGACGTGTTTCAAGTCTATCCAAGGGCCGTCCGAAATTACCTTTCAGCTACGCGAATCGCCTGATTCCCGCCATTTACGTCAAATTAACCTTTCCTCTTCATTGGTCATATGGTTAATGACAGGTACTGACCCTGCTGAAGGGGTCATTGCCGACCACGGGGCAAAGGGGGGACCACCCATGCGCGTACTGCTGATCGAGGACGAGCCGACCACGGCACGGGCCATCGAACTGATGCTGACCACCGAAGGTTTCAATGTCTATTCGACCGATCTGGGCGAAGAGGGCTTGGACCTGGGCAAGCTCTACGATTACGACATCATCCTCCTCGACCTGAACCTGCCCGACATGCACGGCTATGATGTGCTTAAGAAGCTGCGCGTCGCGAAGGTCCAGACCCCGGTTCTGATCCTCTCGGGCATTTCGGAAATGGATTCGAAGGTCCGCTCCTTCGGTTTCGGCGCGGATGATTATGTCACTAAGCCGTTCCACCGCGAGGAACTCGTCGCCCGCATTCACGCCGTCGTGCGACGGTCGAAGGGCCACTCGCAGTCGATCATCCGCACGGGCAAGCTGGCCGTGAACCTGGATGCCAAAACTGTCGAAGTCGATGGCGCTCGCGTTCATCTGACCGGCAAGGAATATGCCATGCTTGAGCTGCTTTCGCTGCGCAAGGGCACGACGCTGACCAAGGAAATGTTCCTCAACCACCTTTACGGCGGGATGGATGAACCCGAACTCAAGATCATCGACGTGTTCATTTGCAAGCTGCGCAAGAAGCTGGCCCATGCCTGCGGTGGTGAGAACTATATCGAAACTGTCTGGGGTCGCGGCTATGTGCTCCGCGATCCTGGTGAAGAGGCAGTCGCCGCCTAAAGGCACCAGGTCCCCAATGTTCGAAACGGCCCGTCTCCTCGCGAGGCGGGCCGTTTTCATTGCAGCGTTCCAGGACAGCGGCTAAGCGCGCGCTCCATGACTGCGCACAAACCTGGCGACCCGACCACGATCAACCGTCTCTACGGGCGTTCCAAGGGCAAGCCACTGCGCGCCGGGCAGCAGGACCTGGTCGATCAATTGCTGCCGCAGATTGCTGTGCCCCTTGAAGGCGCGGTGACGGCGGAACGCCTGTTCGGGCAGGACTGCCCGCTGCATTTCGAGATCGGTTTCGGCGGCGGGGAGCATATGGCAGCCCGCGCGGACATGCTGCCCGATCATGGCTTCATCGGCGCAGAGCCCTTCATCAACGGGGTGGCCCAGGCCTTGGTCCATGTCTCGGGCGATCATGGTGCGCATCCGCCGCTTGGGAATGTCCGGATTCACCACGGTGATGCGCTGGAAGTCCTGCGGCGCATACCAGACGGGTCGCTCTCGTTCCTCTATCTGCTCCATCCCGATCCCTGGCCCAAGGCCCGCCACGCCAAGCGCCGGATGATGAATGATGGGCCGGTTGACCTCTTTGCTGCGAAACTCCGTCCAGGCGGTGAATTCCGGTTTGGCACGGACCATCCAATCTACGTCCGCCATGCCTTGATGGTCATGCGGCGGCATAGCGACCAGTTTGACTGGCTGATCGATAAACCGCAGGACTTCCAGCAGCGCCCCGGTGGCTGGCCTGAAACCCGCTATGAGCACAAGGCGCGGACCGTTTACGGTCATGAGGTCTGGTATTTCCGCTATCGCCG
>JBEEIN010000200.1:0-8755 GCA_041169825.1 Pseudomonadota bacterium | reverse complement strand
GCTTGCGGCCTGTCCAAGCAGAAGCAGGGCTATATGCGTTCGCTCTGCGAGCTGGTGGTGAACGGCGCGCTCGATTTCGACGCCCTCCCCGCTGACGACGAGGCGGCGATCGCCCAGCTGAACCAGATCAAGGGCATCGGGCGCTGGTCGGCCGAGATCTACCTGCTGTTTGCCGAGGGCCGCGCGGATATATGGCCGGCGGGTGACCTGGCCGTGCAGGCAGGGCTGCACAAGTTGCTTAGTTTGCCCGAACGGCCATCGGAAAAGCTGACCCGCGAAATGGCTGAAGCCTGGCGCCCGCACCGCGGCGCGACCGCGATCTTCACCTGGCATTGCTATAACAATCCGGCGCTGTAAGCACTGCTGACAACAGTGTAAGTGTGATTCGGAGTGGGGCATGGCAGAGCGTAAGGCGATTTTCATCACGGGCGGCGGATCCGGCATTGGCCGGGCCGTTGCGCAGAAATTTGCCGCAAATGGCTGGTTTGTCGGCCTGGCTGACATCAGCACCACCGGGATGAAGGAAACGGCGGCGCTGCTGCCCGCCGGTGCTTCCTCGCAACACAAGCTTGACGTGCGCGACCGCGCTGGATGGGACGCAGCCCTTG
The DNA here is from genome assembly GCA_041169825.1 of Pseudomonadota bacterium. Classification (GTDB taxonomy): domain Bacteria; phylum Pseudomonadota; class Alphaproteobacteria; order Sphingomonadales; family Sphingomonadaceae; genus Novosphingobium. Next base: position 8,147 of record JBEEIN010000200.1, on the reverse strand, counting down.
CCGCCTTCGCCAAGGCCGCCGGTGGCAAGATCGACGTGGTGTTCAATAACGCGGGCATTCCGCTGGGCGGCGCGCTGATCGACAACAAGGTCGAAGAGATTGAGCGTTGCCTCGACATCAACCTGAAGGGTGTGCTGTTCGGCGCGCAGGCTTCACACGCCTGGCTAAAGGCCAGCGCGCCGGGATCGTGCCTGCTCAACACCGCCAGCGCGGCGGGGATCTATGGCACCCCGGGTGCCTCGGTCTACTCCGCCACCAAGTTCGGCGTGCGGGCGATCACCGAAAGCCTGGATGGCGAATGGGCCGAGGACGGAATCAAGGTCTGCGACCTGATGCCGGGCTTTATCGATACGCCGCTGCTGGACCACACCGCCAACCAGGGCAGCAACGAGCATATCCGCGGACGGGTGCAGGAAGCGGGTCTCGAAATCACCCCGGTCACCGAAGTGGCCGAAACCGCCTGGGCCGCCGTCCACGGCAACCAGCTCCACAACCGCGTTGGCAAGACCGCCCACCGCCTGGCCTTCGCCAGCCGCTGGATCCCGGGCCGGCTGCGCAAGCAGGTGCGTGCAACGCTGAGGCCTTTGGGGCAGTAAGCTCAGCTAAGGCTGGCCAGCCACGCCACCATTGCCGCATCACGGGCGGAAATGCCGCCGGCGTCGTGGGTGGTCAGCGTGATTTCCACCCGGTTGTAGACATTGAACCATTCCGGGTGGTGATCGGCCTTGTCGGCATAGAGCGCCACGCGGGTCATGAAGCCGAAGGCCGCGTTGAAATCGGCAAAGCGAAAGGTCCGTTGCAGCGCCAGGCCATCCGCGCGCAGGGTCCATTCCGGGTGCCGCGCGAGCAGGTTCGACAGTTCAGTTTGGGTCAGGCGAGCAATGGACATGCGGGGCTCCTTGGCAGTGGCCCCGCTTTCCCCTATCGCGCGTGGCGATGCAAGTCTGCCGCCTGTCTGCGAATAACCTGGCCTGCCAGCGCGGCGAGCGGCTGTTGTTCCGTGGGCTGGCGCTGGAACTGGGGCCGGGGCAGGCCTTGCAGGTCAAGGGCGCGAACGGCATCGGCAAGTCGAGCTTGATCCGCATTCTGGCCGGTCTGCTGCGCCCGCTGGTTGGCATGGTCGAGCGCGAAGGCAGCGTTGGTCTGCTGGATGAACGCCCGGCGCTCGACCCGGCGCTACCGCTTGGCAAGGCACTCGGCTTCTGGCAGCGGCTTGACGGACCGGGCCACGCCGAACTGGCGCAACTGGGCCTTTCCGGCCTGCTTGAAGTGCCGGTGCGTTACCTTTCGACCGGGCAGAAAAAGCGCGCCGCGCTGGCCCGGCTGCTGGGTCAGCAAGCGGCGGTCTGGCTGCTGGATGAACCGCTTAATGGCCTCGACACGCGCGGCGTGGCGCTGGTCGAGCAGCTGGTTGCGCAGCACTGCGCGCAAGGCGGGATTGCCCTGGTTGCATCGCACCAGCCGATCGTCCTGCCCGGCGGCGCGGCGATTGATCTGGCGGACTTTACCGCATGAGGCACTTCGTGATCCTGCTGCGCCGTGACCTCGGCCTGCTGCTCGGCGGCGAGCGACGCGGGGCGACCTTGCTGCCGGTGCTGTTCTTCCTGGCGGTGGCCATGCTCTATCCCTTTGCGGTCGGCCCCGATGCGCCGGTGCTGGCGCGGACCGGCGGCGGTGTGCTGTGGATCGCGGCATTGCTGGCGGCGATCCTGCCACTCGACCGGCTGGTTGAGCCCGATCTGGACCTGGGCCTGTTCGACCAGCTCGCCCTGCGCGGGATCAGCGAGGAGCTAACCATGAGCGCGCGGATGCTGGCGCACTGGCTGAGCTTTGCCCCGGCGCTGCTGCTGGCCGCCTTCCCCGCCAGCGCGCTCGTCGGGATCGATGCGGCAACGCTCAAGACGGTCGAACTGGGCCTGCTGGCCGGAACGCCGGGCCTCGCCGCGCTGGGCGTGCTGGTCGCGGCGCTAACCGCTGGCTTGCGCGGCGGTGCGGCGCTGGGCGGGCTGCTGGTAATCCCGCTGGCCGTGCCGCTGCTGGTTTTTGGTGCAGGAAGTCTGTCTGCCGGCGGCGAGGCTGGCATCGCCCTGACGGCGGCGTTCAGCCTGGTACTGGTAGCGATCACGCCCTTCGCCGCTGGTGCTGCGATCCGCAGCGCGCGGGGTCAATAAGGCGGCTTGTCCAGCCCCTTGGGCGACTTGGTGAAGATCTCCACCCCGTTTTCGGTGATCCCGATCGAGTGTTCGAACTGGGCGGAGAGCGAGCGGTCGCGGGTCACCGCCGTCCAGCCGTCTTCCAGCACCTTCACGCCCGGCTTGCCGAGGTTGATCATCGGTTCGATCGTGAAGAACATGCCCGGTTTCAGCTCTGGCCCGGTCCCCGCCCGCGCGGCGTGAACCACTTCGGGCGCATCGTGAAACAGGCGACCAAGGCCATGGCCGCAGAATTCGCGGACCACGCCATAGCGGTTGCTTTCGGCATAGGACTGGATCGCTGCGCCGATATCGCCCAGCCGCGCACCGGGTCGGCCTGCCGCCTCGATCCCCAGCATCAGGCATTCATACGTCACGTCGACCAGTCGCCGGGCCTTCAGGGGCACATCGCCGACCAGGTACATCCGGCTGGTATCGCCGTGCCAGCCATCGAGCAGCGGGGTAACATCGATGTTGACGATATCGCCATCCTTCAGAACCTTGTCCGAAGGAATGCCGTGGCAGACCACGTGGTTGATCGAAATGCAGCACGAATGGGTATAGCCGCGATAGCCCAGGGTCGCCGGCACAGCGCCGCCATCCAGCGTCATCTGGCGGACGACATCATCCAGTTCCTGCGTAGAAACGCCCGGTTGCACCATCGGCGCCAGCGCATCGAGGATTTCGGCGGCCAACCGGCCAGCGCGGCGCATCCCCTCAAAGCCTTCCGGCCCGTGGAGCTTGATCGTGCCGTCACGCAGGACGGTCTCGGTTCCGGTTACTACCTGATACTGGGTCATCGCCGGGCCATATAGGCGCGGCCAGCCCAAAAAGCGAGGGGCGCGTCAGCGGCCAAGCGCAAAGACCGAGCGGTACTGCGGCTTGACCGCCATCATCACCGCCTTGGTCACTGGCAGTGTGATCTCGTAATCGCCCTCGGCATAGGGGCCCGCCTCATAAGGCGCGATCAGGATGCCGATCCGATCAAACTGCTGCTTGTTCGACGATCCGAGGATCACGGTTGAGCCGGTTGGATCGATGCACTGGTCAAACGGATCATCGCTATCCGCGCTGACCGGCTCTCCGCGCCGCTCGGCCCGTTCGCGGTTCAAGGCCTTGCAGAAGGGACCGCGCAGGGCCGCGGCAAGCGCCGCCCGCGAGACAAACAGATCACTGGCGACCCGGCTCTGGTCAGCTGTCTTGTCCCACAGCAGCGCTTGGGACCAATGGTTGGGGTGCGCGCCGCCGGTATATTCCTCTGCCGCGGCAGTGAGGCTTAACCAGCCTGGCAGGTCCGCCACGACCGTCCAGTTTACGGCGTGGCTATACGGGTTGAATTCAAAGCCACCGTCCTTGGCCGCGGCGCGGCCCTCCTTCGCGGCTGCGATCAATTCGCGGCGTTGCTTGGCCAGGTCAGCCTCCAGTTCAGCAACCAGCGAGGGAATCGCAGCCGCCTCTGCCGGGTAGTTGTATTCGAACTGGAATGACGCAGTCTGTTCTTGGGTCTTGCGGGCCAGCGGGGCGAGCGTCGCTGTGGCAGTAGCCGCAACTTCGGCCGGTGCGGTTGGCGCAGCGTCGGTGGCCTTGGCCTCGTCCTTTTCCGGCACACAGGCCGTTGCCAGTAGCAGGAACAGGATCGCCGCTTTCCGCATTTGCCAATTTCCTCTCGCACCTTGCGCCGCAGCGCGGCTATGGCGGAGACCATGAACGATAAGCATGCAACGATCCAGCCCGACCGGGACCAGCCGGCGACGCATATCCACGTGGTCGATAAGGCCGGCCTGGATGCGTTTCTCAAGAATTTGCCCGGTTCCGCGCGGGCTGCGCTGGCAGCCCAGAAATTTGCAGGCGGACCGTTTGAACAGGCGATTATCCCCAATGGCGAGGACTGGTCGGTGGTCGCCGGGGTGGCCGATGCCAGTGAACTCGGCATCTGGTGCCTGGCCAAGCTGGGCGAAAGCCTGCCGGCTGGAACCTATCGCCTGGCCAATGCCGATAGCGCCCCCGCGCTGTTTGGCTGGGCCGCCGGACAGTATCGCTTTGATCGTTACCGCTCCGAACCGGCTGAAGAAGGGCCGCGCGTGCTGCTGACCAAGGCGGTTAGCGCGATTGAGCCGGTCCTGGCCGAAGTTGCAGCGACCGCCCTGGTGCGTGACATGGTCAATACCCCGGCCGAGGACATGGGCCCCGCCCAGATCGAGGCAGAGTTTGAACGCGTGGCGAAGGCCAACAAGGCCGAAGTCAAAGTGACCAGTGGCGATGCGTTGGAACAGGGCTATCCCATGATCCACGCCGTGGGCCGCGCCGCCGCGCGCCATCATGCCCCGCGCTTGCTGGAATTAACCTGGGGCGATCCGCGCCACCCGAATCTGGCCATCGTCGGCAAGGGGGTGTGCTTTGACAGCGGCGGGCTCGACATCAAGCCGGCCTCGGGCATGGCCTTGATGAAGAAGGACATGGGCGGCGCCGCCCACGCCCTCGCCCTGGCCCAACTGGTTATGCAGCATCACCTGAAGGTTCGTCTGCATCTGCTGATCCCGGCGGTGGAGAATGCCATTTCCGGCAACGCCTTCCGCCCCGGGGACGTGCTGAAAAGCCGCGCGGGCCTATCAGTAGAGATCGGCAATACCGATGCCGAAGGGCGGCTGGTTCTGGGCGATGCCTTAGCCCGCGCGGGCGAGGAAGAGCCGGAACTGGTGATCGACTTCGCGACGCTGACCGGCGCGGCGCGCGTTGCCGTGGGGCCAGACCTGCCCGCACTGTTCACCCGGCGCGACGAGACAGCGGCGGAAATGCTCGCCGCTGGCGAAGCGGCCAACGACCCCTGCTGGCGCCTGCCGCTCTACGATGGCTATCGCGAATACCTGAAGAGCGACATCGCCGACCTGAACAATTCCAGCAGCAATGGCTTTGCCGGGGCCTCGGTCGGCGCGCTGTTCCTTGACCGGTTCGTGCCCGCCGGGACCGACTGGGCCCACTTTGATACCTTTGCCTGGCGCCCGGCGGCCAAGCCCGGCCGCCCCAAAGGCGGCGACGCCTTGGGCCTGCGCGCGGCCTGGGGGCTGTTGAAGGGGCGCTATGGATAACTTGCCCAATGCCGCAAGCGCGGCTAATCGCCCCATCTTCCAGTTTTCGGGGCACGAAACCTTGACCGTAACCGCCATTCCCGAGGGCCAGTTCGGCCTTAACGGCCCGGCCGAAAAGCTTGACGATGCGCACTGGCCGGTGCGCGGTGACCTGGCGCATATCCGTCTGGCAGGGCGGTGCTTTGTCCCGCATTATGCGGTGCCGATGCCGCGCAAGGTAGTGGCCGGCGGGGCGAACCTGCTGGCCAGTAACAGGCCCGATGCCGAAGTGCGCGAGCAGCTGGCGGGCGGCACGCTGTTCAACCTGCTCGACGTGACCGGCGGCTGGGCCTGGGGCCAGGTCGGCGAGGACGGCTTCGTCGGTTACCTGCCGATCGATGCGCTCGAAGCCTGAGGTGGCTTACACGGTCTTCATCGATGGCGCCGTCGGCACGACCGGGCTTGAGATTGTCGAACGGCTGGCGCCACGCGCCGAATTTGACCTGCTGATCCTTGATGACGAAGCGCGCAAGGATGCCGGCGCACGCCGCGATGCCTATCATGCGGCGGACTTTGCGGTGCTCTGCCTGCCAGACGATGCGGCCAAGGAAGCGATTGCCCTGGCCGAGGGCAGCAAGGTGCGGATCATCGATGCCTCCAGCGCGCACCGCGTGGCCGATGGCTGGACCTATGGCTTCCCCGAACTGACCGGACGCGAGGCTGTTGCCGGGGCAAGCCGCATCAGCAATCCCGGATGCTATCCAACGGGTTTCCTTGGCCTGGTTGCCCCGCTCGTCCGCGCCGGGCTGTTGCCGGGCGACTGGCCTTACACCGTCAACGCCGTCTCGGGCTATTCGGGCGGCGGAAAGGCCCTGATCCAGCGGTTCGCTGACGATGGCGACATCGCCTTCCGTGCCTATGGCCTTGGCATGGGCCACAAGCATGTGCCCGAAATGCAGCGCTATGCCGGCTTGGCCCACCCGCCGCTGTTCGCCCCGGCGGTGATCGATGCCCACCGCGGCATGGTGGTCGAAGTGCCGCTGCCGCTGAGCGCGATGCCGATGGCTGGATCGCCGGACGTGCTCAGGCTGGCGCTGGTGGAGTTTTACGCCGGCAGCAAGGTTGTTACCGTGCATGACGAGCCGAAGGACGAGCTGCTGCTGCGCCGCTCCATGCAACCGTCCGACCGGCTCGATCTGTGGGTCTTCGCCGCCAAGGACGGTTCGCAGGCGCGGTTGGTGGCCCGGCTCGACAACCTGGGCAAGGGCGCCAGCGGCGCCGCCGTCCAGAGCCTGAACCTGATGGCCGGGCTGGACGAGACGGCGGGGCTCAATCTCTAGTCTGCCCATTTTTTAGGCAGGTCTGCCGAAAAATCAGGCAAGTTTCCACGCACCAGCGCGCATGAATTGAATCAGGCGCGCATAGGTTTCGATCCAAATCTTGCGAATCCACCCTTTTCGACCGCCATTCCTTGCCCTAGTGCCGCAACATCGCCGCTGGCACGATTCTTGATTCCGGATTTTGGAGCGGCACTCGAACGTCAGGACTGGATCCGGTGAAAGCCAGACTGGTACCGGCGCAGCGCGCAGGGGAATGACAAGTGAAAAAGATCGAAGCGATCATCAAGCCGTTCAAGCTCGATGAGGTGAAGGAAGCGCTGCACGAAGTGGGCGTATCCGGCATTACCGTGACCGAAGCGAAGGGCTTTGGTCGCCAGAAGGGCCACACCGAACTCTATCGCGGCGCCGAATATGTCGTCGACTTCCTGCCCAAGGTGAAGCTTGAGGTGGTGGTGCCAGACGATCTGGCTGACCGCACCGTTGAAGCCATCTGCAATGCGGCCCAGACCGGCCGCATCGGCGACGGCAAGATTTTTGTCATCCCGGTCGAACGCGCCGTGCGTATCCGCACGGGTGAGCGCGACAACGACGCCATCTGATCCATCCATTCCATCCGGAACAATCGCCCGCGGCCCAAGGCCGGGGTCATCAAGAAGGAAGACCAATGAGCAAGGCCAAGGACATCATCAAGCGGATCAAGGACGAAGAGATCGAATGGGTCGATCTGCGCTTCACCGATCCCAAGGGCAAGTGGCAGCACCTGACGATGTGCGCCCACGTGATGGGTGAGGATGAGCTGGAAGACGGCCTGATGTTCGACGGTTCGTCGATCGAAGGCTGGAAGGCCATCAACGAATCCGACATGATCCTGAAGCCCGATCTGGATTCGATCTTCATCGATCCGTTCAGCGCCACGCCGATGATGATCATCACCTGTGACATCGTCGAGCCTTCGACCGGTGACCTCTATGGCCGTGACCCGCGCTCGACCGCGAAGCGCGCCGAAGCCTATGTCAAGACCACCGGTTTTGGCGACACCGTCTATGTCGGCCCGGAAGCCGAATTCTTCCTGTTCGACGACGTCCGTTTCTATGACGGCTATGATGGCAACGGCTTCAAGATCGACGACATCGAACTGCCGACCAACAGCAACCGCGAATACGACGGTGGCAACCTGGCCCACCGGCCGCGCGCCAAGGGCGGTTACTTCCCGGTTGCTCCGGTTGACAGCTGCGTCGACATCCGCGGCGAAATGGTTTCGACCATGCTCGAAATGGGCCTGCCCTGCGACAAGCACCACCACGAAGTGGCCTCGGCCCAGCACGAGCTTGGCCTGACCTTCGGCACCCTGGTGCAGACCGCTGACCGGATGCAGGTTTACAAGTATGTCGTGCAGCAGGTGGCCCAGGCCTATGGCAAGACGGCAACCTTCATGCCGAAGCCGATCAAGACCGATAACGGTTCGGGCATGCACACCCACATCTCGCTGTGGGAAGGCGGCAAGCCGCTGTTCGCCGGCAACGGCTATGCCGGTCTTTCCGACATGTGCC
>JBEEIN010000199.1:0-6023 GCA_041169825.1 Pseudomonadota bacterium | reverse complement strand
GCCGTCGGCGCAGGTGGTTTGATCCTGATCGACGATTGCGCCGATCCCTTCTCGGCCGAAGCCGTTCGCGCCAGCATGGGGGCAATCTTTACCCAGCAAGTCGCCCAGGCGCGGTGGGATGCGTTTCTCCCCTGGTTGCGTGGCGGGCCCGGTCAACTGGTTGCGGCCAGCCTGCGCGATGCCGTGCCCTATCGCGGTGCGCCCTATGCCAGGCCCTGTTTCATCATGGTCGGCAACGAAAGCCGCGGCTTGCCCGAAGACTACGAAGCCGCCTGCGACCTGCGCGTGACCATGCCGATGAAGGGCCGCGCCGATAGCCTCAACGCCGCTGTTGCCGGTGCGGTGCTGGCTTACGAAGTGCTGGATGCGCTGGACAGCTGAACGCAGCAACTATTCCGCATCGCTGGGATCGTTGACCAGGGAAAGCGCTGGGCGGTCACCACCCTCGTGATCAGCGTAACGCGGCGAGGCTTCGAGCAGGGTAACATCCTCGATCTCACGCTTGCCGATTTCGATCCCCTTGTCGCGCAACCGCCGTCCCGACGTCAAAACATTGCGTTCAAAGCTGCCAACGAAATCGTTGTACTTGCGCACCGCCCGATCAAGCCCGGCACCCATGCCCTTAAGGTGTTCGGCTGCCACCGCCAGCCGGTCATAAAGCTCGGCCCCAGCCTTGCCGATTTCGACCGCTTCACGCGCGAGCTGGTCCTGCTTCCAGACCATCGCCACCGTCCGAGCAATCGCAACCAGGTTGGTAGGAGTGGCCAGCAGAACCTTGTTATGAAACGCGAAGTCCCAAAGCCCTGGATCACTTTCCAGCGCAGCAGCCACGAAGTGCTCCCCCGGCACGAACATCACGACATAGTCCGGCGCATCATCAAACTGGCTTTGATAGGCCTTGGCCCCCAGCGTCTGGACATGCCCGCGCATCGCCTTGGCGTGGAGTTCCAGATGCCGTTTGCGCTCGGCATCATCGTTGGCCTCAAACGCCGCCTGATAGGCATTGAGCGAGACCTTGGCATCGATCACCAGCTTCTTCTGCCCTGGCACATGGACAATTGCATCGGGCCGCAACCGGCCGTCCTCGGTTTCCAGGGAATGCTCCAGATCGAAATCGGTGTGTTCGGACAGACCGCACTGTTCCAGCACGTTCTGAAGCGCCCGCTCCCCCCACCGACCCCGAGCCTTGGGCGCGTTTGTCAGCGAATTGCCCAGCCGCGCGGCTTCGGCGCGGACCTGTTCCTGCCCTTCACGCAGCGACTGGATCAGACCGGTCAGCTGGCCAAAGGCATCGACGCGCTGCTGCTCCAGCGTCTGGACCTGTTGTTCATAGCTTTTCAGGCGTTCATCGACCGGAGCGAGCAGCGCCTTCAGGCGTTCCGCGCTCTTTTCTTCGGACTGGCTCAGGCGTTCCTGCGCGCGGTTGAGCAAGGCTTCCTGCGCCTGGGCCAGGATCTTGGCGCCGGCATTCTCGAACTCTTTCTTGAGCGATTCCTGCGCCGCCAACAGCCCGGCCTTTTGCTCCTCGAAGTTGGCGGCATTGGCCTTGAGCGTGGCATTCTCAATCGAGGCCTCGCCAAGTTCCTTCACCGCCTGCCGGAAGCGGGCATCAAGGTCTCTCGCTGCGGCTTCTCCTTCTGCTAACCGCGTGCGCAGATCAGCGACTGGGCGCGTGCCAAAGAACCAGCCGAGGCTGGTACCCGCAGCGAGGCCGAAAACCAGGATCAAAATGAGCGTCAAGGTGGAGTCCATGACCCCAAGCTAACCGGAACGGAGCGGGAACGCCAGTCCTATCAGGCGACCTTGCGCAGCTTATCCAGCTTCTTCAGCGCCATCTGCCGCTTCAGGCGGCTGAGGTGATCGATGAACAGGATACCCTCAAGGTGGTCCATCTCGTGCTGCAGGCAGGTGGCCAGCAGGCCGTCCATTTCTTCCTCGTGGACTTTGCCATCCAGATCCTGCCAGCGGGCGCGAATCCGCGCCGGGCGCTCTACATCGGCATAGATTTCGGGCACCGAAAGGCAGCCTTCCGAATAGATCGATAGGTCGTCCGAGGGGTCAAGGATCTCGGGATTGATGAACACCCGCGGCTCTTTCTTGAGCGGCTGGTGCGTGTGCGCGTGGCCGCCATGCGATGTGCACACTTCCGGTTCGGCATCCTGGTCTTCGGGCTGAAGATCGATCACCAGCACGCGCAGCGGCACGCCCACCTGGATGGCGGCGAGGCCGATGCCGGGGGCGTCGTACATCGTCTCGAACATATCAGCGACGAGGGTCTTGAGCTCGTCATCAAACTGGGTGACGGGTTCGGACACCACCTTGAGGCGGGGATCAGGAACTTCGATGATTTCGCGGATAGCCATGGGGGGCAGATAGTCGCGGCCCCAGCGAATCGCAAGGCGGCTGCGGCGATCAGTGTGATCGGCTACGCGACCGGACGTCGGGCGCGCAATGCCTGGGCCAGTGTGCCTTCATCAAGGTAATCCAGCTCTCCCCCAACCGGCAGGCCGTGGGCCAGCTGGGTAATCCGCACCGGATAGCCTTCCAGCCGCTCGGCGATGTAATGCGCCGTGGTCTGCCCCTCGAGCGTGGCGTTCATCGCGAGGACGACTTCATCGATCCCGCCGGCGGCGACGCGATCGATCAGCGCGGCGATGGTCAGGTCCTCTGGCCGCACCCCTTCCAGCGCCGAGAGCCGCCCGCCAAGGACATGATAGCGGCCGGTGAACAGCCGGGCGCGGTCGAGCGCCCACAGGTCCGCCACGTCCTCCACCACGCACAGTGCGCGCTGGTCACGGCGCGGATCGACGCAAATTCCGCAGGGATCGCTGGTATCGACATTGCCACAGGTCTGGCATTCCACCAGTCGCTCTGACACGCCTTCAAGCGCAGCAAGCAGCTGCACCAACGCAGTTTCGCGCCGCTTGATCAACCACAGCACCGCACGCCGGGCCGAACGTGGCCCCAACCCCGGCAGACGGGACAGGGCTTGGGTCAGTGTCTCGATCTCTTGCGATGCCATCCATCCCCCATACCGCTCTGGCCGAGCTTGTCGAAGCCCTGCCTTTCCCTTTTCAGACGTCGAAAGTAAGGACGGCCCTTCGACAAGCTCAGGGCGGACGGATTCTGGTGAAAATCATCTTCATGGGTACCCCGGACTTTGCCGTGCCGGCGCTCGAAGCGCTGGTGGCGGCAGGGCATGAGGTGGTCGCCGCCTATACCCAGCCCCCGCGGCCGGGTGGGCGGCGCGGCAAGGAACTGACCCCGACCCCGGTCCACCGCAAGGCCGCGGAACTGGGGATCGAAGTGCGCCATCCGGTCTCGCTTAAGGGGGCGGACGAGCAGGCCGCGCTGGCGGCTTTGCAGGCCGATATTGCGGTGGTTGCGGCCTATGGCCTGATCTTGCCGCAAGCGGTGCTGGATGCACCCAAACTTGGCTGCCTGAACCTTCACGGCTCAATCCTGCCCCGTTGGCGTGGGGCCGCCCCGATTCAGCGCGCGATCCTGGCGGGGGACACCGAAACCGGCGTCGGGATCATGCGGATGGAGGCCGGGCTCGATACTGGCCCCGTGCTGCTGGAGGGCCGCACGCCGATTGGCCGAAAGAATGCGGGCGAACTAACGGCCGAGCTGGCGCAGATCGGAGCGGACCTGATCGTGCAGGTGCTGGCGGACCTGTCAGCCTATCCCGAAGTGCCGCAACCGGACGATGGCGTGACCTATGCCAGGAAAATCGACAAGGCCGAGGCCCGGCTTGATTTCAGCCAGGACGCTGTGCAGGTCGATCGTCAGGTCCGCGCCTTTGCCCCTGCCCCAGGCGCTTGGTTCGAGTTCGAGGGCGAGCGCTGCAAGGTGCTCGCGGCCGAACCGGTGGACGGCAGCGCCGCGCCGGGCACCGTGCTTGATGACCAACTGACGATTGCCTGCGCCACTGGCGCAATCCAACCAAGGCTGGTTCAGCGCGCCGGACGTCCTGCCATGGCGACTGCTGATCTGTTGCGCGGTTGGGCGATCACCGCAGGGGCCAGGATCGCTTGACCCGCTTCGCCCTCACCCTCGAATTCGATGGCACGCCGTTCATGGGTTTGCAGCGGCAGGCCCATGGTCCTTCGGTGCAGCAGGCGGTCGAGGAAGCCGTTCACGCCGTTACCGGTGAGACCGTGACGCTCCACGCTGCCGGTCGGACTGATGCCGGGGTCCACGCCCTTGGCATGCGGGTTCATGTCGATGTGAACAAGCAGATCGACGCGTTTCGGCTGATGGAGGCGGTTAACCACCACCTCCGCCCCGCTCCGATTGCCGTGCTGGATTGCGAGACCAAGCCCGATGATTGGCACGCCCGCTTTTCCTGCATTGGCCGCGCCTATCTCTATCGCATCGCCAACCGCCGCGCGCCGCTGACGCTGGATGCCAATCGCGCCTGGCAAGTGCCGCAGCCGCTGGATGCGCCGGCGATGCACCGCGCTGCGCAGGCTTTGGTCGGGCAGCATGATTTCACCACCTTCCGCTCGGTCCACTGCCAGGCGCACAGCCCGGAGAAGACGCTCGATCTGCTGACGGTCGAGCGGTTCGGCGATGAAGTCCATATCCGCGCTGCCGCCCGATCATTCCTGCACCACCAGGTTCGTTCGATGGTGGGCTGCCTTGCGCTGGTTGGCATGGGTCGCTGGCGCGAGGAGCAGGTTGGCGAGGCTTTGGCGGCGCGTGATCGCTCCGCACTCGGCCTCAACGCGCCCAGCGAAGGCCTCTATTTCGTCCGCGCGCTTTACCCCGACGAATGAGGCACTAGGTTGCGAACCGAAACCAAGGATTCGGGAGACAACCAATGGCCTTTACCGGCAAGCAACTCACCACCCAGCTTGATGCCGATGGCACACTGACGGTTCAGCTGAACGACAAGACCTGGGACGATCCCAAGCCCGGCCAAGTGCTGATCAAGGTTGAGGCAACCCCGATCAACCCGTCGGACCTGGGCCTGCTGTTCGCCAGCGCCGATACCGACAATGCGGTCTATTCGCCCGGCAAGGTTGTGGCCAAGATGCCAGAAGCCGCAACCCGTGCCTTCAAGGCCCGTCATGGCATGGCCATGCCGGCCGGTAACGAGGCCGCCGGGATCGTGGTTGCGGCCGGCGAAGGCTGCGAGCACCTGATGGGCAAGCGCATCGCCTGTGTCCCCGGCACGGCCTATGCCAGCTATGCCTATGCCGATACCCAGATGGCCTTCGCGGTTGATGACAGCGTGACTGCCGAGCAGGCCGCCAGTTCCTTCGTCAATCCGATGACCGCGCTGGGCTTTGTCGAAACGATGAAGCTGGAAGGGTTCACCGGCATCGTCCACGCGGCGGCAGCCTCGAACCTGGGCCAGATGCTGGTCAAGATCTGCCAGGAAGACGGCATTCCGCTGGTCAACGTGGTCCGCTCGGACGAGCAGGTGAAGCTGCTCAAGGATCTGGGCGCGACCCACGTCCTCAACATGACCGATGCCGATTACATGCCCAAGCTGATCGACGCGATCGCCGAGACCAAGGCGATGATCGGCTTTGATCCGATTGGCGGTGGCACGGTTGCCAGCCAGTTCCTGACCGCGATGGAAGCCGCCGCCAGCCGCGGTGCTGCCTTCAGCCGCTATGGCTCATCCGAAGCCAAGAAGGTCTACATCTATGGCGCGCTCGATCTGGGGCCGACGGTGCTGAACCGCGCCTTTGGCCTGACCTGGGACCTGGCTGGCTGGCTGCTGACGCCGTTCATGATGAAGGCCGGCATGGAAGTGGTTGGCCGGATGCGCGGCCGCGTGATGAAGGACCTGACCACCACCTTTGCCAGCCATTACGCCCGGAAGGGCAACCTTGAGGACATGCTGACCAAGGATGCGGTGGCGATGTACAACGCCCGCCGGACTGGCGAGAAGTACCTGGTTACTCCGAACGACTGAGGACGCTCGTCCGCCGTAAAAGTCGTTCGCCGAACCATTGATTGACAGGCTTGGCCCCGGGCGGACAGTCCGGGGGCAGACCTTTGGGGGG
>JBEEIN010000198.1:0-14158 GCA_041169825.1 Pseudomonadota bacterium | reverse complement strand
GGCCGCAAGAAGCTCTCTGCCTGAGCGAATCACTGCCAATGTCCGTCCTTACGCGGCGGGCTGATTTTTTGGCTGCCAACCGGGGCTTGCGCATAGCACGCCCCGGTTTCGTGCTTTTGGCCCGCCCGAACGATGGCCAAGGCCTGCGCTATGGCATCACCGTTACCAAGAAGATCGGCAACGCCGTGGTGCGCAACCGGATGAAGCGCCGCTTCCGCGCCCTGCTGCGCGAACTGCTGCCAAACGCAGGCCTGCCCGATCACGATCATGTCCTCATCGGCCGCGAAGGCGGGGTAGAGCGCGACTTTGCCCTGCTGCGTGAGGAGCTCTCCGCCGCACTCATCCGCGCGGCGCAGGGCAAGGGCGACCCGCCCCGGCGCCGCAAATGAAGCGTCTGCTGATCCTGATCGCGCGCGGTTGGCAGCTTGGCCCCTCCCGCGTCCTTCCGCCATCGTGCCGTTACGCGCCGTCATGCTCGCAATACGCGATCGAGGCGGTCGAGAAATATGGCGCGATTAAGGGTGGCTGGCTGGCGGCGAAGCGGCTAATGCGCTGCCACCCGTGGGGTGGTCACGGTTATGACCCGGTGCCTTGAATGGCGCCGCATGGCTCTCCACCTACACCGAAATCAAGTTCACTAGGGGCATTTCCTTGGAAAATCAGAACCAGCGCAACCTGATCCTGGCCGTAGTGCTGAGCGCACTGCTGCTGTTCGGCTGGGATGCGGGCGTCCGCTATTTCTACCCCAATGCCGGCAAGGCAAAGCCCGTGGCCAGCGCAAGCCCGTCTGCCGCTCCCTCCGGCACGGCCAAGCCGACGCGCGAGGGCGGCTTGATCAACGCTGCCGACATTGCGGAGGAAGCCCGGGACATTAAGACGATCTTGGCCGCACCCGGCCGGATTGCGATTGCCGCGCCGGGCCTGACCGGTTCGCTCAACCCGGTTGGCGGCGTGGTGGATGACCTGGTGACCGTGCGGCATACCGCGGCCATCGATCCCAAGAGCGGCCCGCAGCGCATCTTCTCACCCGCAGGCACGCCAGCACAGCACTATGCCCAGTTCGGCTGGGTCGGCGCGCCCGGCACTGTCCCTGGCCCACAGACTGTCTGGACCGCCCCCGCGGGCGCAAAGCTGACGCCGCAGACCCCAGTTACGCTCAGCTGGACCAACCCGACCGGCGCGACCTTTACCCTGACCTACAAGATCGACGCTGATTACATGCTGACGGTCGAGCAAGGCGTAACCAACGCGGGCACGGCACCACTGACGATCGAACCGGTGGCCCAGCTGAACCGCACCAACAAGACCGCCGCGCTGGACAGCTTCAACGTTCACGCCGGCCCCTTCGGTGCCTTTGACGAGGTTGTCGATTTCGGCACCAACTACGAGGACGTCAGCGAGACCGGCAAGGTCACCAAGGATGGCCGCACCGACTGGGTCGGCTTTACCGACGTCTACTGGATGTCGACCCTGATCCCGGAGGCCAAGGTTCCGGCGAGCGCCGATTTCCGTACGCCGGGCCGCGATATCTTCCTCGCCAACCTGTTCTATTCTGAAAGCACCGTTGCCCCCGGGCAGAGCCTGACCCGCAGCACTCGGCTGTTCGCCGGGGCCAAGGAGATCAAGGTGCTCGATCGCTATGAGGCGGACGGCATTTCGAAGTTCAGCCTGGCGATCGACTGGGGCTGGTTCCGCTGGTTTGAACGCCCGCTGTTCATGCTGCTCGATGCGCTGTTCAAGGCGGTCGGCAACTTTGGCGTGGCGATCATCCTGATGACGCTGATCGTGCGCGGGATCATGTTCCCCGTCGCGCAGAAGCAATTCGCCAGCATGGCGGCCATGCGCGCGATCCAGCCGAAAATGAAGGCGATCCAGGAACGCTACAAGGACGACAAGCCCAAGCAGCAGGAAGAGATCATGGCGCTCTACAAGAAGGAAGGCGTCAACCCGCTTGCGGGCTGTCTGCCGATCTTCTTGCAGATCCCAGTGTTCTTCGCGCTCTACAAGGTGCTGATCTTGGCGGTCGAAATGCGCCATCAGCCTTTCGCGCTGTGGATCAAGGATCTGTCCGCACCCGATCCGCTGCACGTGCTGAACCTGTTTGGCCTGCTTGATTTCACCCCGCCGTCGTTCCTGGGCATTGGCGTGCTGGCAATCCTGCTGGGCATCACCATGTGGCTGCAGTTCAAGCTGCAACCCGCCCAGATGGACCCGGTCCAGCAGCAGGTCTTTGCGCTGATGCCGTGGATGATGATGTTCATCATGGCACCCTTCGCGGCCGGTCTGCTGATCTACTGGATCACGTCGAACATTCTGACGATCGCCCAGCAGAAGTACCTCTATTCGAAGCACCCGCAGTTGAAGGAACAGGCCGCCAAGGACGCGGCTGACGCCAAGCGGGCGCGCGAGCAGGCGAAGTAAGGCAATGGACCAGATCGATGACCCCGTGGAACGGGCGCGCCGCCTGTTTGCGGGGCGCGTCGAGTTCCTGAAGTCGGCGCCCGGGCTGCAGTTCCTGCCTGATCCAGAGGTGCCGGAGATCGCCTTTGCCGGGCGCTCGAACGTCGGCAAAAGCTCGCTGCTCAACGCCCTGACCGGCCGCAAGTCGCTGGCGCGCACCTCGGTTACGCCGGGCCGCACGCAAGAGCTCAACTTCTTCGACATTGGCGATCCGCTGGTCTTCCGGCTGGTCGACATGCCGGGCTATGGCTTTGCCAAGGCCCCGCTCAAGGTGGTTGAGCAGTGGAAGCGGCTGGTCCGGGATTTCCTGCGCGGCCGCGTGGTGCTGAAGCGCACCCTGCTGCTGATCGATAGCCGCCATGGCCCCAAGCCCGTCGATATCGATATGATGAAGATGCTGGACGAGGCGGCGGCGAGCTATCGCATCGTCCTGACCAAGGCGGACAAGATCAAGGCCAGCGAATTGGCCGCAGTGACCGCCGCGACAGAGACAGAGGCACGTAAGCATTCGGCCGCCTTCCCGCTGGTTCATGTGACCAGCAGCGAAAAGGGCATGGGCATTGCCGAACTGCGCGGGGCGATCTTCGAAGACGCGCTGATCCAGTAAGGCCTTACTTCGCGAACATCAGCCCCAGATCGGCAAAGGCCTTGAACTCGATCGCATTGCCGCTCGGATCGCGGAAGAACATGGTCGATTGCTCGCCAGTCTGGCCCTTGAAGCGGGTATAGGGCTCGATCTCGAACTTCACGCCTGCGCTGCGCATCCGTTCGGCCAGCACGGCAAAGTCTTCGAGCGTCAGCACCACGCCAAAGTGCGGCACCGGCACCCCGTGGCCATCGACGTGATTGCGCGCCGCATCGCGGCCAGCGTTGGCTGGAGCCAGATGGGCAACAAGCTGGTGGCCAAAGAAATCGAAATCGACCCACTGTTCGGACGAGCGGCCTTCCGGGCAGCCCATCACCTGTCCGTAAAACGCACGCGCGGCGGCCAGATCGTGGACCGGGAAGGCCAGGTGGAAGGGACGCAGGCTCATTTGGTGGTCTCGCTCATGATTGCTCCGACATGGGCCGTGCCGCGCCTGGCGGCAAGTTGTTCCTGGCGGTGGCGTTCGCGGTAACCCGCGCGCTGTTCCTCGGTCCGCTCGGCAAAGCAGGCGGGGCAGCTGACCCCCTCCTCATATTCCGGTACGGCCTGCTGCTCGGCACTGACCGGTCGGCGGCAGGCGTGGCACAGGGCATAGCCGCCGGGAACGAGCCCATGACCGACACTCACCCGCTGATCAAAGACGAAGCACTCGCCCTGCCACAGGCTGTCCTCAGGCGGCACTTCCTCTAGGTATTTCAGGATCCCGCCTTGGAGGTGATAGACCTCTTCCACGCCCTCGGCCTTCAGGAAGGCCGTCGACTTCTCGCAGCGGATCCCCCCGGTGCAGAACATCGCCACCTTGGGCGCCTGGCCTTGCCCCAACAGCGCGTCGCGCCGCGCGCGGAACCATTCGGGAAATTCGCGAAAGCTGGCTGTCTGCGGATCGATCGCCCCCTTGAAGGTCCCGATCGCCACTTCGTAATCATTGCGGGTGTCAATCACGATCGTCCCGGGATCGGCGATCAGCGCATTCCAGTCCGCCGGCGGGACATAGGTACCGACCGAGCCAAGCGGATCAATGTTTGGCTGCCCCATGGTCACGATCTCGCGTTTCAGACGCACCTTCATCCGGTGGAATGGCAGGGCCGGCGCGCGTGAGAATTTGACCTCAAGGTCAGCGCAGCCCGGCAGGGTCCGGATATGATCGAGCACGGCGGCGATACCGGCATCGCTGCCGGCGATAGTCCCGTTGATCCCCTCCTGCGCCAGCAGCAGGGTGCCCTTCACGCCCGCTGCGCGGCAGCAGCCAAGCAAGGGCGCTTGCAGTGTCCCATGGTCCGCAAAGGGGGTAAACTTGTAAAGTGCAGCAACGCAGATCGGCAGGTCGGAGTGTTCCATCGCCCGTGCCATAACCGCAGCGAAGGGCCACGCCAATGCCTCGTCCGACCCGTTCATTATCGACAGCGGCTATGTGAACGGCTAGCCCGGCACCATGAAGCTGATCATCGGCAACAGGAACTATTCGTCATGGTCGCTGCGCGGCTGGCTGGCCGCCAAGCAATCGGGCCTCGGCTTCGAGGAAATCCAGGTGCCGCTTTACGGCGAGGACTGGGACCAGCGCAAAAAGCAGCATGACGAGATTGCACCTTCGTCCGGCAAAGTGCCGGTGCTGTGGGATGGCGATGCCGTGGTCTGGGACAGCCTGGCGATTGTCGAGTACCTGGCCGATCGGGTCGGGCGGGACCGGTTTTGGCCAAAGGCTGACGATGCCCGCGCGATGGCCCGATCAATGGTCGCCGAAATGCATTCCGGCTTTGCCGCGCTCCGTCGCCAGTGCCCGATGAACATCCGGCGCCAGGTCCAGGGCTGGGAAATCGACAGTGACGCGCGCGAAGATGTCGTCCGCATCCTGACGCTCTGGGCCGAGGCACGGGCGCGCTTTGGGCGCGGCGGGCCATTCCTGTTCGGGACCTTCAGCGCGGCCGACATTTTCTATGCCCCCGTGGTCAGCCGCTTCCTGACTTACGGGATTGCCGTGCCGGGCTTTGCCCAAGCCTATATGGCAGCAATCTGGGAACACGAATGGCTGCAGACCTGGGTCGCTGCTGCCGAAGACGAAGAATGGGTAATCGAACAATGGGAAATACCGGGCCGACCAGGCGGAACAAAGTGATGCGGTGGATTGCGGTGATGCTGGCCGCCATGGCGGCACTGGTGGCGCGCCCGGCCTTTGCTTGGGGCGAATTCGGCCACCAGAGCACCGCTAGCATCGCCTGGGCCAATGTCACCCCGCAGACCCGCGCCGCGGTGCGCGAACTGCTCCGTTCCGAAAAGGGCCTTGGCACCCCCTATTGTCATGTCCGCAGCCTGGAAGAGGCAAGCTATTGGCCGGATTGCATTCGGCGCGAGTCGTGGCGCTGGGCCTATTCCTTCCCCTGGCACTACCAGACGATGAACATCTGCCGCCCCTATAACCCGCGGGCCAATTGCGCCAACGGCAACTGCGTGACCGGCCAGATCGAGCGCAACCGCAAGATCCTGGCGGACAAGACCCTGCCGGCGGCCCAGCGGCTTGAGGCCCTGGCCTGGCTGACCCACTTCGTGGGCGATCTGCACATGCCGCTGCATTCGGGCGACAACAACGACTTGGGCGGCAACCAGGTTGCTGCGCAGTATGGCATTGCGCCGGGCGGCAACCTCCACGCGGTCTGGGACGGGCCGATGGCCGAGCGCGGGATCAGTAGTGCGGTCCCGCCTCTGATCCGCCGTTACTCCCCGGCAGAACGCGCTGCGCTCGATACCGGCGAGATAGCCGACTGGGGCCGCGAATCCTGGGAACTGGCCAAGGGCCTTGTCTATGCCAGGGCGTTCGACCGCGATCCCTGCCAGGGCGGTGAAGCACCGAAGGAAATCGTCTGGTCCAACGAGGATATCGAGACCAGCCTGCCGGCGCTGCGCCAACGGATCAGCCAGGCCGGGCTGCGCTTGGCCCGCCTGCTGGATGGAGCTTTGAGCAAGTGACCATGAATTTGCCCCCCGTGCTGCCCCTGGCCCAGGCGCTGATGGCCGCGCCGAGCGTCACCCCGGCGACGGGCCTGGTGTTCGACTGCCTGGAAGGCCAACTGGCACCGCTGGGCTTTGCAGTGCACCGCTTTCTGGCGGGCGAGGCCCCGGACGGTCCGGTCGAGAACCTTTTTGCGATCCGGCAGGGACCGGCCGGCAGCCGCCACTTCGGCTTTGCCGGCCACCTTGATGTCGTTCCGCCGGGCGAAGGCTGGACCACCGGCGCTTTCGCCCCCGAAGTGCGGGGTGAACTGCTTTATGGCCGGGGCGCGGTCGACATGAAGGGTTCGATCGCGGCGATGGTCGCGGCGGTGTCCGCCGTTCCGCAGGAAGCCGGCACGATCAGTTTCATCATCACCGGTGACGAGGAAGGACCGGCCCGCTTCGGCACCCTGCCACTGATCGATCATATGCGGGCTGTCGGTGCCATTCCCGATCTGATCCTGGTGGGTGAACCGACCAGCGTGAACCGCCTGGGTGACATGATGAAGATCGGTCGCCGCGGCTCGGTCAATATCTGGCTGACGGTCGAGGGGAACGAGGGCCATGTCGCCTACCCGCACCTTGCCAGCAATCCGATCGGCCCGCTGGTCAACATGCTGGCAGAGCTGAATGCGCTGGTGCTCGACGAGGGGACCGACTGGTTCCAGCCGTCGAACCTTGAGATCACTGACGTGACGGTCGGGAACCCGGCCACCAACGTGATCCCGGCCCGGGCCCATGCGCGCCTGTCAATCCGGTTCAACGATCTCCACACCGGCCAGGAACTGGCTGACCGGGTCAGCGCGATTGCCGAAAAGCATGGCGGCACCGCCCGTGCGGTGATTTCGGGCGAGGCCTTCCTGACCCCGCCAGGCGCGTTCTCAGCGATGGTCGCGGCAGCGGTCGAGGCTGAAACGGGCGTCACGCCAGAAGCCAGCACCACGGGCGGCACCAGCGATGCGCGGTTCCTCAAGGCCCTGTGCCCGGTGATCGAGTTCGGTCTGTGCAACGCAACCATGCACAAGCGCGACGAAGCCGTGGCCGTGCCCGATCTCGACACACTGGCCCGCATCTATGCGCGCATTGCGAAGGCAGCACTGGCGGGCTGATTGCGATAGCAGCGACAGCCTGTTAGGCTGCACGGAAACAATCTTTCAATCCGGGGGACGCACGCCATGGACCGGCGCCTGACACTCTACATCCTGATCGGCATGGTACTGGGCGTGGTCGCCGGCTGGCTGGTCTTTACCTTGATCCCGAAGGGGCCAGTCACGATCTGGCCGTTCGGCGTGGAAGGTGACCTGAAGGATATCTATCTCAAGACCTTCGGCCTGCTTTCCAGCATTTTCCTGAACCTGATCAAGATGCTGGTCGCACCGCTGATCCTTTCGACGATCGTGGTGGGCATCGCCCATATGGGTGATAGCGCCGCACTGGGCCGGATCGGCTTCCGCGCGATCACCTGGTTCATCCTTGCCAGCCTGATTTCGATCGGTCTGGGTCTGGTCATGGTCAACTTCTTCCAGCCCGGGGTCGGGGTTGACGTATCAGCCGCAACGGCGGCTTCGGTGGGCGAAGTGGCCAAGCTCGATTTCTTCGACTTTGTCCTGCACATCTTCCCGAAAAACGCCTTCGACGCGATGGCGACGAACAATATCCTGCAGATCCTGGTCTTCTCGCTGTTCGCTGGCGTCGCGCTGTCCGCGTTGGGCGAGAAGGGCGCTCCGCTCGTTCGCGGGGCAGAGGCCCTGGCGGAAATGATGCTGCAGATCACCGGCTATGTGATGCGCTTTGCCCCCTTCGCGGTGTTTGGCGCGTTGGCCAAGGTCGTTGCCTCAAGCGGGCTGGGCATCCTCGGCACCTATGTCGAGCTGGTGACCGAGTTTTACCTCTCGCTCAGCCTGCTCTGGCTGATCCTGCTGACCATTGGCGGGCTGTTCTTGGGTCGCCGCATCTTCACGCTGATCCGCTATATCCGCGAACCGATGATGATCGCCTTCTCGACCGCATCGAGCGAGGCGGCCCTGCCCAAGCTGTTCGAGCAGCTCGACCGGTTTGGCGTGCCGCGCCGGATTTCAGGGTTCATGTTGCCGCTGGGCTATTCGTTCAATCTCGATGGCTCGATGATGTACATGTCCTTCGCGACGCTGTTCATCGCCCAGGCCTATGGCATTGACCTGTCGATCGGCACGCAGATCGCGATCCTGCTCACGCTGATGATCAGCTCAAAGGGCGTCGCCGCTGTGCCGCGTGCATCGCTGGTGGTGATCACCGGGACGCTGGCCATGTTCGGGCTGCCGGTTGAGGGCGTGGCGATCATCCTGGCAATCGATCAATTCCTCGACATGGGCCGCACGGCCACCAACGTGGTTGGCAATGCCGTCGCCACTTCGGTCATCACCAAGTGGGAAGGTATGCTTGAGGTTGAGGAGCCCGAATTTGTCGAGCATCCGCACGCCCGGGCCCACACCGCCGCGCAGGGCCGGGCGGGGCTGGATCTCGATCCGTCAAACTTTGACGAGAAGCGTTAAGTCTGCAGGCCCTTGCCCTTCGGGGCGGGGGTCTTCGGCTTGAACGCGCAAAGGTCTTCCACCGGGCAACGCCAGCATTCGGGCGTGCGGGCCTTGCAGATGTAGCGGCCGTGCAGGATCAGCCAGTGATGCGCGCCGACGCGAAAGGGTTGCGGCACCTTCTTCTCTAGCTGCTTCTCGACCGCCAGCGGGGTCTTGCCCTTGGCCAGCCCCGTGCGGTTGCCGACCCGGAAGATATGGGTGTCGACAGCAAAGGCCTCTGCCCCGAAGGCACAATTCATCACCACGTTGGCGGTCTTGCGGCCCACGCCGGGCAGTTCGGTCAACGCATCACGGTTAGCCGGAACCTCCCCCCCGTAATCGCGCACCAGGATCTCGGACAGGGCGATGACGTTCTTGGCCTTGGTGTTGAACAGGCCGATGGTCTTGATGTGCTCCTTCAACCCGGCCTCCCCTAGCGCGACCATCTGCGCCGGGGTCTTGACCAGTTCGAACAGCCGCCGGGTCGCCTTGTTGACCCCCACGTCGGTCGCCTGTGCCGAAAGCGTCACCGCCACCAGCAACTGATAGGTATTGCCGAATTCCAGCTCGGTCTCGGGCGAAGGATTGTCTTCGGCAAGACGGCGAAAGAATTCGAAGATCTGCTCGCGCTTCAAAGGCCAAGCACCTCGCCCATGCGATAGCGGCCGGCCGGTTTACCGACGAGCCACTGCGCCGCGCGGACGGCACCCTTGGCAAAGATCGTGCGGTTCTCGGCCAGATGGGTCAGCGAAAGCCGCTCGTCCGCGCCAAGGAAGTGGACGGTGTGATCTCCAGCCACCGACCCGCCGCGCAAGGAGGCAAAGCCGATTTCGCCCGATTGACGCGCGCCGGTGATCCCGTCGCGGCCGCGTGCACTGTGATTGGCGAGATCAATCCCGCGCCCATCCGCTGCCGCTTCGCCCAGCAACAGCGCGGTCCCGGAAGGGGCATCCACCTTCATGCGGTGATGCGTTTCGGCAATCTCAATATCCCAATCTTCGCCCAACCGGCTGGCCGCTTCGCGCACAAGGTGGGCGAGCAAGGTCACGCCAAGCGAAGTATTGCCGGTCTGAAGAACGGCAATCCGTTCCGCCGCATGGTCGCACAGCCAGTGATGGCGCTCTTCCAGCCCGGTGGTGCCAACAACGATGGGAACCCCAGCCGCCATTGCGGCATCGAGGTTCCCTTCCAGTGCAGCGGGCGCTGAGAAATCGACCAGCACGTCGCTTTGCGCAGCGAGAGCAGCCACATCGCCGCCCTTGTCCACGCCGCCAGCCAGTTGCGCACCCGCCGCGACGATCGCATCGGCCAGGGCCTGGCCCATCCGACCCGCGCTGCCGATAATTCCGATTCTTGCCACCCGCGCCTCCACCCCGATCGTCATGCTGAACTTGTTTCAGCATCCGTCGTGCCGCACACTCGGCGTTCAGTCTTTAGGCACAATGGACCCTGAAACAAGTTCAGGGTGACGATACAGGGGCAACAGTGACCGAGATTCGCAACATCGTGATCCTGACCGGCGCTGGGATCAGCGCCGAAAGCGGCATCGATACCTTTCGTTCAGCCGGCGGACTGTGGGAGCAGCACCGCGTTGAGGATGTCGCCACGCCCGAAGCCTTTGCCCGTGATCCGGACCTGGTGCTGCGGTTCTATGACATGCGCCGCGCGGCAATTCAGGAAAAGCAGCCCAATGCCGCGCACTTCGCTCTGGCCGAACTGGACGCGAAGTGGGACGGCAATCTGCTGATCGTCACCCAGAACGTCGATGATCTGCATGAGCGGGGTGGGGCCAGGCGCGTGCTGCACATGCATGGTGAACACCTCAACGCCTGGTGCACATCCTGCGACGTGCGCAGCCGCTGGACCGACGCGCTGATCGACCGCCCGGCCTGCCCGGTCTGTCAGGCGCGAACGCTTCGGCCGGACGTCGTCTGGTTTGGCGAAATGCCCTACCGAATGGGCGATATCTACGCCGCGCTGCGCGAGGCGGACCTGTTCGTTTCGATCGGCACCTCGGGTGCGGTCTATCCGGCCGCGGGGCTGGTACGAAATGCCCGTGATCTGGGCATCCGGACGCTGGAGCTCAACCTGGAGCGTAGCCAAGGCTCGCAGTGGTTTCACGAAACCCGGCTTGGCCCAGCGACCGAGGTGGTGCCGGCCTGGGTCAGCGAAATCCTAGGCGGCTGAGCAACCCCGGCACTCAGGATCCTTCACGATGCGCATCGTGCGTAGCGACGGTGCCAGCCCATCAAGCAGATGGACCTTGCCCCATTGCGGATCACCCAGCGCGGCGTGACCCTGCACCAGCACGCGCACCGCATGCATCGCCGCAAAGGTTCCGACCCACCCGGCCATGGCCCCCAGCACGCCATCGGCGGCGCAGGTATCGCAATCTTCTGCATCGAAGGCATCGCCAACGAAGCAGCGATAACAGCTGTGGCCATCAAGGTGCCCGGCGAAGTTGGCCACTTGCCCCTGAAAGCGCCCCAAGGCCGCGCTGGTCAGCGGCACGCCCAACCGCACGCAGGCATCGGACACGGCGAGGCGAGTCGCGAAATTGTCACAGCCATCAAGCACCAGGGTTGCGCCCTCGAGGAGCCGCGCGGCGTTATCGCCCTCCAGCCTCCCGACGACCGCGCGGACCTCGATGGCACCATCAAACCGCCGGAGCCAATCGGCAGCGGCTTCGGCTTTGGCCCTGCCCACATCGGCTTCGGTGAAAATCGTCTGGCGCTGGAGGTTGGTCAGGTCGACATGGTCACTGTCGATCAAGGTCAGCTTCCCAACCCCTGCTCCGGCCAGGTATTGCAGTGCCGGCGAACCGATCCCGCCGCATCCCACCAGCACGACATGGGCCTGGCTCAGCGCAACCTGCCCCGCACCGCCCAGTTCGGGCAGCACGATATGCCGGGCAAAACGATCGAGGCGATCCGGAGCAAGCGTCATCAGCGGGGCTTTAGGATCGTTTGAACCCGCGGGCAAAGGAAGTCTCTTGCCCCACCCCCGGCGATGCGGCACTTAATCGGTCAATTAAGACAAATACGGGACGAGGCATGCATTACGCTCAACTGCACCAGGTGCGCCAGGAACTGACCGGACCCGGCGGGCCATTCGAGATTATCGAGGCCGAGGTGCTGGGCCACCGGATGAAGGTCTACAAAAATGCCCCGCCCTCGGCACGTGAGTTCTGGCTTTCCACCGCCGCCTTCGGCCCGCGCGATTATCTGGTTTATCAGGATGAGCGGCTGACTTACGCCCAATCGCACGACCAGGTGCGGGCCGTGGCCGCCTGGCTGTGGGAGCAGGGCCTGCGCCCCGGTGACCGCGTGGCGATTGCCATGCGCAATTATCCCGAATGGATGCTGATCTATTGGGCCTGCCTGTGCATCGGCGTGGCGGCAGTGGGCACCAACGCCTGGTGGACACCTGAAGAGCTGGACTACGCCCTGGCGGATTCGACCCCCAAGGTGATTTTCGCCGATGCAGAGCGCCTTGCTCGGCTGGCTGACTGCACCGGCGCGGCGGCCAAGGTCACCACTGTGGCGGTCCGGACTGAAGCCGCAGGGACGATGCCCTGGGCAAAGGTTATCGCACACAGCGGGGCCATGCCCGAGGTGACGGTCGATCCTGATAGCGACGCCTGTATCTTCTACACCAGCGGCACGACCGGGCATCCCAAGGGTGCCCAGCTGACCCACCGCGGATGCGTGTCAAACCTGATGAACCTGCTTTACGCCGGTGCATCCAGCGGCATGGCGACCGAGCGCGGCGGCGGCGCGGCGATCCCGGCCGAGCCACCGATCCCGGCCACCCTTGTCACCACGCCGCTGTTTCACGTTACTGCCAACAATTGCGCCGCCTATGCCGCCACGGCGCAGGGCGGCAAGATCGTGCTGATGTATCGCTGGGAAGCCGGCGAGGCGCTCAAGCTGATCGAGGCGGAACGCTGCAACGGCCTGTCGGGCGTGCCGGTGATGGCACGCGAACTGATCAACCACCCGGATTTTGACAAGTACGACACCTCAAGCCTGCTCAACATGTCAGGCGGCGGAGCGCAGGTCCCGCCGGATCAGGTTGGCGCGATTGACCGGAAGATCCCCTCTGCCCGCCCCTCGACTGGCTATGGCATGACCGAGACCTGCGGGATCATCACCTCGGTGGGAGGGGATTTCTTTGTCGATCGGCCCGATTCGGCCGGCCCCTCGATGCCCAACTTCGATGTGAAATGCGTCGATGATGACGGAAAGGCCGTACCGCAAGGCGAAGTGGGTGAACTGTGGGTCAAGGGCTCATCGGTGATCAAGGGCTACCTCAACCGGCCCGATGCCAACGCCGCCTCGTTCACCGATGGCTGGCTCCACACCGGGGACGTAGCCCGGATCGACGCGGACGGCTTTATCTATATCGTCGACCGCAAGAAGGACATGGTCCTGCGCGGCGGTGAAAACGTGTTCTGCACCGAAGTTGAGGCCGGAATCTATCGCCACCCCGCCGTCGCCGAATGCTGCGTGTTCGGCGTCCCGGACGAACGCCTGGGCGAGGAAGTGGGTGTGGCCGTCGTGCTCAAACCCGGTGCGGCGCTCGATGCCGAAACGCTCCGCATTCATTGCGGCGGCGTGATGGCGAAGCACAAGGTGCCGCGTTACGTCTGGTTCATGGATCAGGCCCTGCCGCGCAATGCCAATGGCAAGTTCCTGCGCCGCGAACTGCGCGACGAACTCGCGCGCCAGATTGTGGAGGCCTAGACCATGGGCGATATGGACGGCCGGATCGCCCTTGTAACCGGAGCCTCACGCGGGCTCGGCGCGGCTGCAGCACGGGCTCTGGCAGCGGCGGGCGCGAAAGTTGCTGTGACCGACCTCACCGCGCCGGAGGACCTCGCTGCCGAAATCGGCGGGATCGCTCGCGCGCAGGATGTGACGAGCGAGGCCGACTGGTCCGCAACGATGGACTGGCTCCGCGCCGAGCTTGGCGGACTGGACGCACTGGTCAACAATGCCGGGCTGTGGCTGTTCAAACCGATCATGGAGACCACGCTGGATGACTGGCGGCGGCTGCACGCGGTCAATGTCGAAGGGGTATTCCTGGGCACCCGTGCCGCCATCCCGCTGCTGGCCGAACGCGCGCATCTATGGCGGGGCGGCACAGCGATCGTTAACCTGTCGTCAGTGGCGGGGATCGAAGGGGCGGCTGGCGGTACCTGCTATAACAGCACCAAGGGCGCCGTGCGTCTGTTCACCAAAGGCTGCGCCAAGGAACTGGCGGCTGCCCGGATCCGGGTCAATTCGGTCCACCCCGGGGTGATCGATACCGACATGGGCCGCAAGCTGATCGACGATTTTGCCGTGGCCCAGGGCACCGGCAACAACGAAACGCTGGCCAATGTCTCAGCCATGCACCCGCTGGGCCACCTGGGTGAGCCGCAAAACGTGGCCGATGCCGTCGTCTTCCTGGCCAGCGACCGTGCCGCCTTTACCACCGGCAGCGAGCTGATCGTCGATGGCGGCTTGAGCGC
>JBEEIN010000197.1:0-5241 GCA_041169825.1 Pseudomonadota bacterium | reverse complement strand
ATGGGGGCAAGCGAGCTGCCGCGCTAAGCCGGCAGCCTCTTCCCAAGCCAGCCTGCGCCGCCTAACCGGCGGTGATGAAGATCGCATTCCTTGCCTGTCCGGCCACGCTGCCGGGTTCGCCCACCCGGCGGCCCGATGCCTTTGAACACGACATCTATCTGGAGGCTGTCCGTGCCGGGCTGGGTGCGCGCGGGACAGTGACCGCCATCGACTGGCGCGCACCGCTTGAAACGCTGGCGCAGTTCGACGCGGCGATCCTTGGCACCCCGTGGGACTATACCGAGGCCAAGGATGAATTCCTGATCCGGCTGGGCGAACTGGAGCAGGCCGGGGTCACGGTCTGCAATCCGCTGGCGGTGGTGCGCTGGAATTCGGACAAGCTCTACCTCAAGGAACTGGGCGAACGCGGGGCGGTGACCATCCCGACGGTGTGGCCGGAACGCGCCGGACCGGCGGATGTGCTGGCCGCTTTCGAACACTTCCAGACCGACCGGGTGGTGGTGAAGCGCCGCGTCGGCGCGGGAGCGATCGGCCAGGACAGCTTTACGCGCGACAATCCGCCGCCGGCCGACTGGTCGCTGGATCAGGCGGCGATGATCCAGCCCTTCCTGCCCGCGATCCAGACCGAGGGCGAGCAGAGCTTCATCTTTATCGACGGCGCGCTCAGCCATGCCCTGCTCAAGCAGGCAACCGGCGGGGATTACCGGATCCAGACGCTTTATGGCGGCTTCGAAACCCCGCTCGACCCCGCCCCGGCCGACCGCGCCGCCGCCGAGGCGGTGTTCGCACTGCTGCCGTTCGACCAGCCGCCACTCTATGCGCGGATCGACATGGTCAGGCTGGAGGACGGCCGACTGGCGGTGATCGAGGCCGAACTGATCGAACCCTATCTCTATCCCGAACAGGGCCCCAACCTGGGGTCGATGCTGGCGGATGGGATCATGCGGCGGGCGAGCTAGCGCGATCTTCCTACATCGCCTGCGCCGGTTAACTCTTCAGAATTATCCTTAATTTCAAAGGTTTTAGCCTTTTGGGGTAAGGACCCAGTCGACCCCGCCCCGCCCCTTGGCTTCGAGGAAGGCATTGGCCTGGCTGAAGTGCCTGCACCCCAGAAAGCCGCGGTGCGCCGATAGCGGGCTGGGGTGGGGCGCGGTCAGGATCAGGTGGTGGCTGTTCTGCAGGCCGGGCACTGACTGGGCCTTCTTCTGGGCGTGGCTGCCCCACAACAAGAAGACGCAGGGTTCGGCCTTGGCCGCCACGGCGGCAACCACGGCATCGGTGATCTCTTCCCAACCCCGCCCCTGGTGCGAGGCAGGTTGGCCGTCCTCCACGGTTAGCGCGGCGTTGAGCAGCAATACGCCCTGCTGCGCCCACTTGGTCAGATTGCCGTGGTGCGGGATCGGCAGGCCAAGGTCGCTTGCCAGTTCCTTGTAGATATTGACCAGGCTGGGCGGCACCTTCACCCCGTCCTGCACCGAGAACGACAAGCCATGGGCCTGGCCGGGGCCGTGATAGGGATCCTGCCCCAGGATCACGACCTTGACCGCTTCAAGCGGGGTCAGATCGAGCGCGGCCAGCCGGGTGCCGCGCGGCGGATAGATCGCCTTGCCGGCGGCTTCCTCAGCTTTGAGAAAGCCGCCAAGCTGCCGTGATTTGGGACTGGCCAGCACGGGGTCCAGCACGGAACGCCAGCTTTCAGGAACCGCATCGCCATTTGCCATCGCCGTCATGCTCCCACAGCAGGGCTTTCATCCCTTCGCCAATCGGCCTAAGCACCAAGCCTTATGGCTGTCCATCTCCACGAAGAAGACCTCCCCGGCGATGTCTTTGCGCCCGGCCCGATTGCGGTCGATACCGAAACCATGGGGCTGATCATCCCGCGGGACCGGCTCTGCGTCGTCCAGTTGTCTGACGGGCAGGGTGACGAGCATCTGGTGCGGTTCAAGCCGGGCACGGACTATGCCGCACCGAACCTCAAGGCGGTGCTGGCCGATCCGGCGCGGGTCAAGCTGTTCCACTTTGCCCGGTTCGATCTGGCCGCAATCGAACATTACCTGGGTATCACCGCCACGCCGGTGTTCTGCACCAAGATCGCCAGCAAGCTGGTGCGGACCTATACCGACCGCCACGGGCTGAAGGACCTGGTTCGTGAGCTGCTGGGCAAGGAACTCTCCAAGCAGCAACAATCGAGCGACTGGGGCGGGCCGGTACTGAGCGAGGCACAGCTGGAATATGCCGCATCGGACGTCCGCTATCTCCATGCCATGCACGCCATTCTGGTTGAGCGGCTGGCGCGCGAAGGGCGTACCGAACTGGCCCAGGCCTGCTTCGATTTCCTGCCGCACCGGGCCCGGCTCGATCTGGCCGGCTGGCCGGACAAGGACATCTTCAGCCACGAGTCATGAGCCACAGGGTAGCACAGCGCCATGACTGAAGCCGCCGACCGCATCCGTGACCAGCGCCGCCACTGGGCCGCGCCGGGCGGGTCGCATGACCGGCTGGTCCGGATCCTGGCCCGCTGGCTGCCGGGGGCCGTGGGCGTGGTTGCCGCTGCAATGATCCTCGGCCCGCTGTTCCCGCGCGGCGAAATCAGCTTCCTGCTCGATCGCAACAAGGTGGCAACCACCGAGGACCGGCTGGTCGTCGCCAATGCCATGTACCGGGGCGAAGATAACCAGGGCCGCCCCTTCACCGTCACTGCCGCAAGTGCGGTCCAGGCCTCGCTGGCCGATCCCGTGGTGCGGATGAAGGGCATGGTCGCCCGAATTCTGATGGCGGACGGGCCGGCAGAGCTTTCGGCCCAGGGCGGCAACTACGATTACGATCGCGAAGCGGTTGATGTCGCCGGACCAGTCACATTCTCGGCCGCTGATGGCTATCGCATGACTACGGGCCATGTCGCTATCGATCTGAAAGGCCAGCGCGTTCTTGGCGACGGCGGCGTCAGCGGTGCGATCCCGGCTGGCACTTTTGCGGCGCAACGCTTAGTAGCCGATCTTAATGCGCGGACTGTCGCGCTGGAAGGCAATGCCCGGTTGGTAATGACCCCGGGCCAATTGAGGATGCCCTGATGGCCGAAGCTTCGCTTTCCCGTCTTGCCTTGCGTTCACTAGCGGGCGGTTTTGCGATTGGCGCGATTGGCCTGCTGGCAATCGGCCGGTCCGATGCCCAGGCGCTGGGCGGGCACGATAGCAACGCCCCGGTCAGTTATGCGGCTGACCGGATTGAACTGCAGGACCGCCAGGACCGCGTCGTGCTGGCCGGCAACGTCAAGATCAGCCAAGGTGACCTGCAGCTCTCCGCCGACCGGACGACGGTGGCCTTCACTGATCAGGGCAGCTTGCAGATCCAGCGGATCGACGCAACCGGGGGTGTCTCGGTCAATCGCGGCACTGAAAGCGCGCGCGGTGACGCGGCGATCTATGACTTCAACCGACGGGTCATTACCCTGGCGGGTAACGTGGCGCTGAAGCGGGGCAGCGACACCCTTAACGGTGGGCGCCTGGTGATCGATCTCAACAGCGGGATATCCAGTGTCGATGGTCGCGGCTCTGCCCAGACGGGTGGCCGGGTCAGCGGGACGTTTGCCGTACCCAAGCGCAACTAGTCCTGGCGGTCGGGCGGCGGTCCTTGGTCCTTGGCCCAGGGCGAGTGGTGAACCGATACCGGCTTGACCGGCAGTGAACCGGGGTCATCCGGCGCTGGGATTGAGCAATAAGCCGTAGCCAGGATTCCAAGCGACCAGGTCACCGCTTTCCAGCGGCTTTGGAAGACGGTTGTGATCCGAGGCCCGAACATGAGCCAAAGAATAGCCAGGGGCTGTTAACAAAGCCTTCTGTTAGTCCTCGGCACCAGCTTCATGCTTGAGCGTGTAGAGCAAGTCCAATGCCTCGCGCGGGCTGAGCGCATCGACATCCAGCCCCCGCAGCCGCTCGCGCAGGGTGTCGACCAGATCGGCGCGGGCTTCGGCGGCGGCGGCAAACAGCGGCAAATCGCCCAGACCGGCGGCCAAACCACCGGTCTCCGCACGCCCCTTCTCAAGGCGTTCAAGCACAGCCTTGGCCCGCGATACCACGGGCGCAGGCACACCGGCCAGCTTCGCCACGGCCAAGCCATAGGATCGATCAGCTGGCCCTTCCGCCACCTCGTGCAGCAGGACCAGATCGCCCTTCCATTCGCGGGCCCGGACGTGATGGAGCGACAGCGCTTCGCAGCTTTCGGCAAGGCGGGCCAGCTCGTGGTAATGGGTCGCGAAGAGGCAGCGGCACCGGTTCACCCCGTGAACCGCCTCAACCACGGCCCAGGCCAGCGCAAGGCCATCATAGGTGGAGGTACCGCGGCCGACTTCATCCAGGATCACGAAACTACGCTCGGTCGCCTGGGCGAGGATCGCCGCCGTCTCGACCATTTCAACCATGAAGGTCGAGCGGCCCCGCGCCAGATTGTCTGACGCGCCGACCCGGCTGAACAGGCGGTCAACCAAGCCGATCCGCGCTGACTGGGCCGGGACGAAGCTGCCCGCCTGGGACAGCAGCACGATCAGCGCATTCTGGCGCAGGAAGGTGGACTTACCACCCATGTTCGGCCCGCCGACAAGCCAAAGCCGATCTTGCGGCAGCAGGCGGCAATCGTTGGCCACATACCGCTCACCCTTGGCTGCCAGTGCCGCCTCCACCACCGGATGGCGTCCGCCACTGATGTCTAGGCAGGCATCGGTGACTACGTCTGGTCGTGCCCAACCGCCTTCGGCGGCCCGTTCCGCAAGGGCGGCTGCGACATCGATCCGGGCCAATGCTGCAGCGGTGGTGGCGATCGCCTGCCGCGCGGCAACCGCCATGGCGACGAGATCTTCGAAATGCGCTTCCTCAGCCGCCTGCGCCCGACCGCCGGCCTCGGCGATCCGGGTCGCTTCTTCGTGCAGGGCCACCGCATTGAAGCGGACGGCCCCAGCCATGGTCTGGCGATGGGTAAAGCCGCTGTCCGGAGCCATCAGCGGATCGGCCCGACCGGCCGGCACCTCGATGAAGTAACCCAGTACGCCATTGTGGCGCACCTTGAGTGCCGCGATCCCCGTCTGGTCGCGGTACTTGGCCTCAAGCAGGGCAATGGCCCGCTTGGCATCACCAGAGATGCGACGCAGCTCATCAAGCGCGTGGTCATAGCCTTCGGCGATATAGCCACCCTGCCCGCGTTCGGTCGGCGGGGTGGCCACCAGGGCCCGCGTGAACAGATCGACCAGCG
>JBEEIN010000196.1:0-3469 GCA_041169825.1 Pseudomonadota bacterium | reverse complement strand
CCCCGGCCAAGGTTGCCGGTGACCAGCCGCATCCCGCCATCGGCCTGGAAGGGATTGGCCACGGGCGCAAGGACGGCATCGTCGCCGCTCGTCGCCGGAGCAGGCTTCCAGGTCAGCGTTTCGCCATCCAGCGCCGGCTCGGCGGCATAGGCGGCCATCCCGCCTTCGGCCACGGTCAGGACATCGCCGTGGAGCAGCCCGGCACCGAGCAGTTCCCTGGTGACGAAGCCAATCCCGCCCGCAGCGTGGAAGTGGTTCACATCGGCCGCGCCATTGGGATAGACCCGCGCGATCAGCGGCACGGCAGCGGAAAGCTCATCAAGGTCCTGCCAATCGAGCAGGATCCCGGCGGCGCGCGCCATGGCGGGCAGGTGGATCGCGTGGTTGGTCGATCCGCCGGTCGCCAGCAGGCCGACCGCGGCGTTGACGATCGCCTTTTCATCCACCACCCGCGCCATCGGACGATAGTCCTGCCCCTCGCGGCCGATTTCGGCGAGGCGATGCACCGCCTTGCGGGTCAGCGCCGAACGCAGCGGAGTGTTGGGTGGCACAAAGGCCGCAGCCGGAACGTGGAGCCCTATCAGCTCCATCATCATCTGGTTCGAATTGGCCGTGCCATAGAAGGTGCAGGTGCCGGGGGCGTGATAACTGGCGCTCTCGCTCTCCAGCAAGTCGGCCCGCGTTGCCTTGCCTTCGGCGTAAAGCTGGCGGATCTTCTGCTTGTCCTTGTTGGCCAAGCCGGTCGGCATCGGTCCGCCGGGCACGAAGATCGCCGGCAGATAGCCAAAGCGCAGCGCGCCGATGAATTGACCCGGCACGATCTTGTCGCAGATGCCCAGGATCGCCATGCCATCGAACATCGCGTGGCTCATCGCCACGGCGGTCGCCAGGGCGATCACATCGCGGCTGAACAGCGACAGCTCCATGCCGTCCTGCCCCTGGGTCACCCCATCGCACATCGCCGGAACGCCGCCCGCCACCTGCATGGTCGCGCCAACTTCGCGGGCATATAGCTTCATCGCTTCGGGGTAACGGCCATAGGGCTGATGCGCCGAAAGCATATCGTTATAGGCGGTGACGATTGCCAGGTTCGGCCCGCGCCCGCTCTTGATCGCGCCCTTGTCCTCCAGCGCCGCGGCAAAGCCGTGGGCCAGGTTTGAGCACGACAGCGCATTGCGATTGGGGAACCGCTCCGCCTCGCGGTCCATCAGTTCAAGATAGCGACGACGGCTGTCAGCCGACTTTTCGATGATCCGCGCGGTCACGCGCTCGATCGCGGGGTGCAGATTAGTCATGCCAGTGAACTCCGTCGCGCTCGGTCAGCGCGATTGCCGCAGACGGCCCCCAGGTCCCGGCAGTGTAAGGCTTGGGCGTAACGCCGTGTTCCCCCCACGAGGCACGGATCGCATCGATCCAATCCCACTGGGCTTCCACTTCGTCACGGCGGACGAACAGGGTCTGATCCCCCTCGATCAGGTCAAGCAGCAGCCGTTCATAGGCGATCCGCTTGGTGGTGCCGGCAAAGGCATCCTGCATGCGGATATCCAGCGGCACTTCGCGCAGGCGCAGCCCTTCGCGGTCCAGGCCCGGCACCTTGGCCATCAGCGACAGCGTGATGTTTTCCTCGGGCTGGATGCCGATCACCAGCCGGTTGGGCTCGCTGCGCGCGCCCTTGCCGGCGAAAATCGAGTGCGGCACGCGGCGGAACTGGACCACGATCTCGGTCCGCCGGGTCGGCAGGCGCTTGCCCGTGCGCAGATAGAACGGCACGCCCTTCCAGCGCCAATTATCAAGGTGGGCCTTGATCGCGACGAAGGTTTCGGTGTCACTGGGCTTGCCCAGTTCCTCGTCATAGCCCGGCACGGCCCCACCGCCGATTGCCCCGGCGCGATACTGGCCGGTGACGGTCTCGTCCGGCCCGACCAGCCGGAGCGAGCGCAGCACCTTGACCTTTTCATCGCGGACGGCGGTGGCGTCAAAGCTGCTCGGCGGCTCCATCGCCACCAGCGCAAGCAATTGCAGCATGTGGTTCTGCACCATGTCGCGCAGCGCCCCTGCCCCGTCATAGAAACCCACCCGGCCTTCCAGCCCGACGGTTTCAGCCACGGTGATCTGGACATGGTCGATATGCGCCGCATTCCACAGCGGCTCGAACAGGATATTGGCAAAGCGCAGCGCCAGCAGGTTCTGGACCGTTTCCTTGCCGAGGTAATGGTCGATCCGGAAAATCTGCTCTTCGCTAAACGCGCTGGCGACCGCGTCGTTGATTTGGCGGCTGGTTTCCAGATCGGTGCCGAGCGGCTTTTCCAGCCCGATCCGCGCCTTGCCACTGGCAAGCCCCGAGGCCGCAAGGCCGGCAATGGTCGGCTCAAACAAGGCGGGGGCCGTCGACAGGAAGATGGCGAGGCCTTCGTCCACCGGCCCGACCTTTTGGGCCAGAGCGGCATAGCCAGCCGGGTCTGTGGCATCGAGCGGCTGATAGTGCAGGCGGTTGAGGAAGGTGCCCATGCCGCCGCGACGTTCGGCCGGCAGGAACTTTTCCAGCGCCGCGCGCGCAAAGTTGCGATAGCTGGCATCGTCCATGTCCTGACGCGCCGTGCCGATGATCCGCAGATCCTCGGCCACCAGTTTGTCGGCATGGAGCGCGCAGAGCGAGGGGAGCAGCATCCGCTGCGCCAGATCCCCGGTCGCGCCGAACAGCAGCAGGCTATCCGATCCGCGGTTCATGGTTCTGCGCCTCCCCTTGGGTCACGAAATTGCGTCAACCAGCGCGCAGAATACCGGATTCGGTCTTCTGCGGCGAGTTTGGCCTAGTGACCCCGCCGGGCTGCGGCAACCCGGTCAGCGGCGGGAAAACGTATGCAGCCCGATCAGGCGCCTAAAGCTGGACCCGCTTCAGCCCGGGCGAAAGCAGGTGAATGGCCGCCACGGCGATGAAATAGGTGGTGGTGCAGGCCATGAAGATCAGCGTGTAGTTGCCGTTCGTCGCCTCCAGCACCAGCCCGGTCGACTTGGCCATGATCATGCCGCCAATCCCGCCGGCAAAGCCGCCCAAGCCAATCGCCGAGCCGACCGCCCGCTTGGGGAACATGTCTGGCGGCAGCGACAACAGGTTGGAACTGAACGACTGGTGCCCGGCCAGGGCAATTCCGATCAGCAGCACCGCCAGCCACATGTTGGACAGGCCGGATACGAACAGCAGCGGCAGAACCATACAGCCGGACAGCAGCAGGGTAACCTTGCGGGCGAAATTGGGCGTGCGACCGCTCTGGATCAGCCTGGAAGAGATCCAACCGCCCGCGACCGAACCGACATCGGACAGCAGGTACATGATGATCATCGGCAGCAGCACGACCTTCAGATCGACATTATAGGTCGTGCTGAAATACTTCGGCAGCCAGAACAGCATCAGGAACCAGACCGGGTCGGTCAGGAACTTGGCCACGGCAAAGGCCCAGGCCTCGCGCAT
>JBEEIN010000195.1:0-3334 GCA_041169825.1 Pseudomonadota bacterium | reverse complement strand
TGATCTGGACCGCGAGTGCATCGCTTAGCTCACCTTGCAGGCTGAGCTTCGGACTGAAGCTGTTATCCGTCCGCGTGGGATAGCGATCGTCCTTGCGGGTGCCTGAATAAACCTTCGCAATGCCGCCGTGATAAGCGCGCCAGCCATCATAACGGACACCACCGGTCAGAACCCAGCTGCTGCCAAGGTCAATCGCGTCTTCAAGCCACAGCCCCCAGAGGCTGGTCCTGCCATAGGTTGAGGTTGAATAGGTCGGGGCGGTTGCGGTGTCCCAGTTGGTAGTCGCAAAGCTATCGGTTGAGGTCTGATAGACATTGGCATTAGCCCCGAATGCGATCTTGTGCTGGCCAAACGCACGTTCGGCTGTGAGATCACCGGTGTACCAACCGGGCGCGTTAACAAGCGACTGCGTTCCCTGCCCAAACGCGGCACCTGTGGCATAGTCTCGCGACGTACGCGTGTCCCACTTAGGGATCCAATATCGCGACAGGTTCAAGGACACATCCCAGCCAGCTGCGGGACCAGCCAGCTTGATGCCGGCCAGATATTCGGTTCGGCGGGTTTTCGACATGGTGAGACCAGTCGCGTTCCAGACGCGGCCACCAAAGCTGACCTTGCCCTGATATACCGGGGCGCCCGTCGCCGTATTTGTCAGCCAGCTGCGCGGGTCGGTTAAGTCCTGCTTGGTCAGCCAGATCATGCCCAGGGCATCGATTTGCCAACCGCCAGCAGTCTCATAACCAACGCGCAGCCGTGCCTGATCCTGGGTGACATCAACAGGCGAAGCGGCTCCGAAAACCGGTGTGGCAAGACGGGGGTCTACATAGGCGCCCGTCACAGCTGTACCCGTGCCCGTCGTTGCCGTCAGCAGGTTGTAGGTCATCGATTGACCGGTGTTCTCGAAATGGCGGCCGGAAACACGGACTGACCAGGGGCCGTCCTTTTGCTTCCAGTTGACGCCGCCTTCCAGGCTGTAGCCCTTGAAGGTCTCGTCAAAGCCATACTCCTTGAACGGCATGATCATGGTTTGAGCGGTTGCATAGACACCCGTTTCTTTGGGCTCCTGCGTTGTCACCGAAATCACACCGCCCATAGAATTGCCGCCATAGCGCGCCGAATACGGACCATAGACAATGTCGAACTGGCGCACCTCGGCCGGGCCGACCACGTTCCACTTGGGCGGAAAATCCCAGCGATTGCCCAGGAAGTTGGAAACAACAAAGCCATCGACCATCACGATCGTGCGGGCGCTTTGAATCGTATTGGCGCCGCGCAGCGCCACTACGGCATTGTCATCGCCGGCGAACCGCTTGCGGACAAAGAAGTTGGGCGCATACTTCATCAGGTCTTCGACATTGAGCGCGTTAATCGCCCCGAATTCCTGCTGGCCAAGCGAAACAGATAGGCCGCGCGGAACCACGGTAATCGGGGCATCCGTCTGGCCCACTACGAGAATGGTGCTGTCAGCATCAGAGACAGAGGCGTCTGCCGCTTCGGCATGGGCAGGCGCAGCAAGGCTCAGCGCAATGCCGAGCGCAATCAGGGAGGTTTTCATTGTAAAATGTTCCATCGTTGGCTCCGGCACCAACCCGGTGCGGAGCGATCATTCAGAAGCCCGGCCAATGGCCGCGCGTTAATCCTGTCAGATCAGCGATGGTGGTCCGCGCAATGGCGGTCGCAGCCACGAGGACTCAGCTAGCGGCAAAGGTGCTCGGTCAACAAGACCAAGCGCTAGGATAAACAGCAGCGCCACGGCCAGCAGTTCGATGTCGGCAGCGGCAAGGGCACCCAGGCCAAGCGCGGTAAAGGCGCAGCGGCCTTCATCCTGACCCTGCGATTTGGCGGGATGGCCCGATCCCTCGTTCATGGGAATGGCCAACTGCTTGGTAATGACGCCGCCCGAACTGTCAGCGCAGATCGAAACGGTCAGCAGCTTTACATTACCACCAACCATATAGCCGGCCGGAACCAGCGCCTTGACCAGCAATGCCATGGCCACCAGCAGCACGGCCAGCCTGCGATGGTCTGCAATAAAGGCGCGCAATGCTGGCATGATTTAGGATGGTCCGGCGTCAGGTCGGCCAGATTAGGCTGGAGCGGGTAAGGGGAATCGAACCCCTCTAGCCAGCTTGGAAGGCTGGAGCATTACCACTATGCTATACCCGCTTAAGCCCTGCGGCCCTTGCGGCCTCGCCTATGCGCCAGCTTGGGCACCGCCGTCAATCGCTTCAAGCACTCAGCCAGCGCGAACGCCTGTCTGACAATGAAAAACGCCCCCAGCCGGATGGCAGGGGGCGCCTTTCAGTTCTGTTTGGCGGAAGGGCTTAGTGGCCCTTCTTTTCCGCCCAGATGTTGCGGTACGCCATATAGCCTAGGACCGTGGCGAAGATCAGGAAGCCGATCCACCAGAACCCGGTCTGGTGACGGTTTTCCAGCTTCGGCTCAGCCGTCCAGACGAGGAACGCGGCAACATCCTTGGACATCTGGTCAACGGTCGCCTTGGTGCCGTCGCTATAGGTCACCTGGCCTTCGCTGGTGATCGGCGCCGGCATCGCCAGGTTCAGGTTGGCGAAGTAGGGGTTGTAATGCAGCCCCTCACCCGTCTTGGCTTCCGGGAACTGCTTCAGCAGCTCGGCCGGCTGGGCCTGATACCCGGTCAGCAGCGAATAGACATAGGCCGCACCATCGTGGCGGGCCTTGGTCATCAGCGAAAGGTCCGGCGGATGGCCGAGACCAGCGTAAACCACCGGCGGGAAGTAATCGCTGGCCAGGCCCGGACGATCCTTGACCTCACCGGTCAGTGGGTCCTTGCCGGCGACGGTCGCCTTGGCGGCGATCGCCTTGATCTCAGCTTCATTGTAACCCAGCGCCGCCAGATCGCGGAAAGCGACATGCTTGATGCTGTGGCACGCGGCGCAGACTTCTTCGTAGACCTTGAAACCACGCTGCAGCTGCTGGCGATCGAACTTGCCGAAGGGGCCATCGCTGGAAAGGTGCAGTTCCTTGGGCTTAAGGTGGAACACCTTTTCAGCGGTCAGGGCATGCGGCTCGGTCGCCGCGGTATAGGCACCGCGGGTGAACGAATAGCCGAGGACCACCGTGAAAAAGGCGCCGACGAGGAGGGAGAGGATGCGGATCATTGTTCAGTCTCTTTCCGTCTCGCTTAGGCCTTGGCGGGCTGGGGGCCCAGCACCGATTCGGTAATCGAATAGGGCAGTGGATCCGGCCGCTCGATCGACGAAACGATCGGCACGATGATCAGGAAGTGGGCGAAGTAGTAAAGCGCAGCAATCTGGCTGAGCATCACATAGGGTTCTTCAGCCGGGGCGCCGCC
>JBEEIN010000194.1:0-22430 GCA_041169825.1 Pseudomonadota bacterium | reverse complement strand
ACTTCCGCATAGCCCTTGGGTCCGGCAATCATTCCGATTGCGAAGCTGCCCAGCAAGAGCACCACCGATGCGTTGAGGAAAACCTCCCGCAGCAGCTCACCCTTGGATTGCCCGCCGTCCGCAGTACCGCGGCGGGCGAGCATCAGGCCGGACAGGATCGCCGGGGTTTCCATGACGGCCAGCACCGCAACCATAAACCCCGCGACCACCAGACCACTGGCACCAAGCAGTTCGTTGGCCGTCACGAAGGTCACAACGCTTACAGAGCCATAATGTGCAGCAACCGCCCCGGCATTGACCTGGTCCAATCGGGCGAAGGAACGCAGAACGGCATAGGCCACGATTGGGATCGTGAAGCTAAGGGTCAGGCCAGCCAGCAATGCGGCAGCAACCTCGGCATCTACGCCGGATTTTGCCACGGCCACCCCGCCTTTCAGGCCGATTGCCGCCATTAGGTATAGCGACATGCCCTTGGCGATAGCCTCGGGGATGGCAAGATCAGATCGAAGCGCGGAAGCCAGCAGGCCCAACAGGAAAAACAGGATCACCGGCGAGGCAAACGGGGCGAATGCGGTCAGTTCCATGAACCCAGCGCGCTAGCGCCATTGGCAAGCGGAAGCAAGGTGACTAGAGGGCAGGGCATGAACGACCTGGCGAACCCTCCCAAGCCTGAACGGCAACGCAAACCGGACTGGATCCGCGTGAAGGCTCCCACCAGCCGCGGTTATGGTGAGACGCGCCAATTGATGCGCGACCTTAACCTCAACACGGTTTGCGAAGAAGCGGCTTGCCCCAACATCGGTGAGTGCTGGACCAAGAAGCATGCGACGGTGATGATCCTGGGGGATGTCTGCACCCGGGCCTGCGCGTTCTGCAACGTCAAAACGGGCATGCCGCGTGCGGTTGATCCGCTTGAGCCGGAACATGTCGCGACAGCGGCGGCCAAGATGGGACTGGAGCACATCGTTATCACCTCGGTTGACCGCGATGACCTGCCGGATGGCGGCGCTGGCCAATTCGTGAAGGTGATCGAAGCGCTCCGTCGGACCACGCCGAGCACCACGATCGAGATCCTGACGCCTGATTTTCGAGGCAAGATGCAGGCAGCTGTCGAGGCGATCGTTTCAGCCGGGCCGGATGTCTACAACCACAACCTCGAGACAGTGCCGCGGCTCTATCCCACGATCCGCCCAGGTGCGCGATATTACGCTTCGCTCCGGCTGCTTGAGGAAGTGAAGCGGCACAATCCGATGATCTTCACCAAGTCCGGCATCATGCTGGGGCTGGGGGAAGAGCGGCTCGAAGTCCATCAGGTGATGGATGACATGCGCAGCGCCGGGATCGATTTCCTGACGATGGGCCAGTACCTCCAACCGACGCCCAAACACACCAAGGTGATCGATTTCATCACACCCCAGGCATTTGACGCCTATGGCGCCATCGCACGGGCGAAGGGGTTCCTGCAGGTTGCATCCAGCCCGCTCACCCGATCAAGCTATCACGCCGGCGATGATTTCAGGACCATGAGAGCCACGCGGGAGGCTCAATTGGCCAAGGCTGCTGCGCGCGGCTGATGCCCGGTATCCACGAAGTTCGTCGGCTTCCCTGGTCGGCCGAGCAGATGTACGATCTGGTGGCTGATGTTGCGCGCTACGGCGAGTTTTTGCCGTGGGTCGTCGCCACGCGCGTCCGTTCAGACAGCGAGAACGAAATGATCGCCGACATGCTGGTCGGCTTCAACGCGTTGCGCGAAAAGTTCACCTCTCGTGTGCTTAAGCGCCGGCCCGAGCGGATCGAAGTTATCTACGTCGACGGACCAATGCGTGACCTCGACAATGTCTGGCAATTCCGGCCGCTAGAGGACGGCGGTTGCGAGATCGAGTTCCGGGTCAGTTTCACTTTCCGCAATGCGGTGTTTGAAAAGCTGGCCGGTCAATACTTCGACCGCGCCTTTCGCAAGATGGTGGGCGCTTTCGAAGCGCGGGCCCAGGCACTTTACGGCAACAGCAGCTCCAGCGCGATCAGCGCCGCTTGATGTCGCACGCGCGAGCGACTTGAACCATCGAGCAGCCGCTCCTCTGCCAGCGCCTCTTCCTCATCCTGTCCCCGTATCGCGCGGGCAAAGACGACAGTGCCAACTGGCTTCTGGAGTGAACCGCCACCGGGACCGGCGATCCCGCTGATTGCGACTGCCACATCGGCCCCACTGCGCTTGAGCGCGCCTTGCGCCATGGCCCACGCGCAAGCGATTGATACTGCGCCAAAGGTGTCGATGATGTCGGGATTAACCCCCAGCAACTCCTGCTTGGCCTCGTTTGAATAGGTGACGAAGCCTCGATCAAGTACCGCTGATGAGCCCGCGATCTCGGTCAGTGCTGCCGCAACCAAACCACCGGTGCAGCTTTCCGCAAGCGCAACGGTGCGGCCTGCCGCGATATTGTCTTCAATCACACGTGCGGCCAGATCGGCGATGTCGGCAGGAAGCAAGTTTTCCATCGGTTCAGGCCTTGCAGACCGCAAGCTTGCCGAACCGAGCCTGTCCGGTCTTGGCGCCCAAACCAGCAGCAAGACCGATCACCTCGGCCGTGCTTTCGGGCGATAGCGGCGAGAGCAGCATGACCAATCGATCTACCGCTGAGCAACGCTCAGTCGGCAATTGCTGGCCAACCATCGAAGTGACAGCGCCTTCAACAAAGGGCTTCAGATTTTCATCCGGCATAGCCTTTAGCAAGCCGACAGCTTGCGGATCCATGCCGCCGCCCAGCTTGAAGAAGGCGGCCTTGGCCTGGGGCCAGGACCGGTCGCGCCCGGCGCTGTAGCGCTTGGCGAGGGTTTCGGACTGGTTGCGCAGAAAGGCGTCGCTGGGCAGGACAGGCGCACAACGCTGCGCAGCGCCCCGGATCACCCCCGGCAGGGCAAAGGTCGAGACAGCGGTAAACTCTTCCGCGGTCAGGCAGGGCGGTTCAGCCGCCGCAGCCAGAGCCGGTGCGGGCAGGGCCATGGCCAGGATCACGGCAAGTGTCCGATTAATGGCGGGCATCCCAATGTTCTCCATCAATCGCCCAGCAGCGTTGCCACTGCCTGCGCGGCGATCCCTTCAGCGCGGCCGGTAAAGCCCAGTCGCTCAGTGGTGGTGGCCTTTACGCTGATTGCTCCGCTATCGATAGTGAGGATTTCGGCAAGACGCTGACGCATGGCCTCACGATGCGGCCCGATCTTCGGTGCCTCGCAGATCAGGGTTAGGTCGATATTGCCGATGCGGTAGCCGGCTTCACAGACCAGTCTGGCTGCGTGGATCAGGAATTGGTCGGATGATGCCCCTTTCCATTGCGGATCGCTGGGCGGGAAATGGCTGCCGATATCGCCCTTGCCAATCGCACCAAGCAGCGCATCGACCAAGGCGTGGATAGCCACATCGGCATCGCTGTGCCCGACCAGGCCATGACTGTGCTCGATCTTCACCCCGCATAGCCATAGCTCCTCTCCGGCACTGAGCCGGTGGACATCATAGCCGGTCCCAACCCGCATGGGGGGCAAATCCGCGCCAAAGTCGCTGGCGAAAGTCAGCTTGTGCAAGCACTCGTCTCCATCCACCAAGGCCACGGTCAAGCCGGCAGCCTGGGCAACCTGCGCATCGTCACCAGCGTCATCGGCGCGGGACCATGCGCGGTGGGCCGCCAGAATTTCGCTGAACCGGAACGCCTGCGGGGTTTGCACCCGGCGCAGCGCTTCCCGCCGGGCGGGGCGCCCCATCCTGTTGCCTTCAGCTTCGGCCAGACTGTCAACCACCGGCAAAACGGGAATGGCAGCTGGTGCCTCGCAAAGCGCAGCGATCAGGCGCTCAATCACCGGACCGGGTAAGGTCGGCCGCGCCGCATCATGGATCAGGACAAGGTCTGGCGGAACGGTCGAAAGCGCCTCCAGCCCAAGCCTGACCGAATCCTGGCGGCTGGGACCACCCGTGACCAGTTGGACCCCCGATATGCCCGCCAGACATCCCTCGGCGATTTCTTCCGCACCAGCGGGGATCACTACAATAATCGGCGACAGACCCGCTTGCGACAGTGCTTCGGCAGAATGCCGCACCACCGGTTTGCCCCGCCAGCGCGCGAACTGCTTGGGCAGGGGTTGGCCCGCACGCAGTCCCTGGCCGGCCGCGACGATCACTGCCGCGACGGTGGAAGGGGGAGGGCTTACATTGGTCATCGCACTCG
Organism: Pseudomonadota bacterium; assembly: GCA_041169825.1. GTDB lineage: Bacteria > Pseudomonadota > Alphaproteobacteria > Sphingomonadales > Sphingomonadaceae > Novosphingobium. The sequence goes on along the minus strand of JBEEIN010000194.1, from coordinate 18,216 downwards.
CGCCGGTAAAGGCTTGCTGTGTTTCCGGCAATTCCCTATGTGCTGCCCAAATTTTAGGCAGATCGTGATGTCGCTTCCTGTACCACCCTCGCTCGAACCGATCCAAGTCGGCCCCCAGCGCATCGATTGTCCGGTAATCCTGGCTCCGATGACGGGTGTGACCGACCTGCCGTTCCGTCGCCTGGTTCGGCGCTATGGGTCCGGCCTAAACGTTACCGAAATGATCGCTAGTCCCGCGGCAATCCGCGAAACGCGGGTCTCGGTGCAAAAGGCCATGTGGGACCAGATCGAGGAACCTGTCTCGATGCAGCTCGTCGGTTGCGACCCAGCGCAGATGGGCGAGGCAGCCAAGCTGGTTGAGGATCGCGGTGCGGCGATCATCGACATCAATATGGGATGTCCGGTCCGCAAAGTCGTCAATGGTGACGCCGGCTCGGCGTTGATGCGCGACGTGCCATTGGCTGCCAAATTGATCGAGGCCACCGTAAGGGCTGTTTCGGTGCCGGTGACGGTCAAGATGCGGATGGGCTGGTGTCATGACAGCCTGAACGCCCCGCAGTTGGCCAAGATTGCCGAAGACCTTGGCGCCAAAATGGTCACAGTGCATGGGCGCACCCGCAACCAGATGTACAAGGGCGATGCGGACTGGGCCTTTGTGCGGCAGGTCAAGGATGCCGTTTCGATTCCGGTCATTGTGAATGGCGACATTTGCGGAATCGATGACGCAGCCAAGGCGCTCGAATTGTCCGGGGCTGATGGAGTGATGATCGGGCGCGGTGCCTATGGCAAACCATGGCTGCTGGGGCAGGTCATGCACTGGTTGCGCCACGGTGTGCAGGTCGCCGATCCGTCAATTGACGAGCAATTGTCGGTTGTACTCGAGCATTATGATGCGATGCTCAGCCACTACGGCCGGGAAACCGGGGTCAAGATGGCCCGCAAGCACCTGAGCTGGTACACTAAGGGGCTGCATGGCTCGGCCGAGTTCCGTAACCGGATTAACTTTGTCGATGATGCCGACGAGGTAATCCGCAGCCTGCGCGAATTCTACGCTCCATTTATCTCGCGACTGGCTGCCTGACATGGTCGATGCTGCGCGTCAGCTGGCTTCGCTGCCGCTGGCCGTGGTGCTGTTGGCGCCGGGGCGACGGATTGCCGGCGCCAATCCGGCTGCCGAACAGTTGCTGGGCCAAAGCGCGCGAAGGTTAAGCGGCAAGCAACTGGATGAGGCTGTCCGGTTCGAAGAACCACGGCTGGCAGAGCGCATGACCGAAGGTGAAGCGCAAATCTCCGCGCGGGCCACATCAGTGCTCGTTCCCGGCCATGGCGCGCGTCGACTGGACGTCACAGCCGCCCCAGTGATCGATCAACCTGGATGGCAGATTCTGACGCTTCAGGATGCTGCGGGCGCTGAGGCTCTCCGCGGCGAAGGCGCAGAGGATCCGGTGCTGCGGGCACCAGAGATTCTCGCGCATGAAATCAAGAACCCGCTGGCCGGAATCCGCGGCGCGGCGCAGTTGCTGGGCAGAAAGCTTGAAGGCGGCGAACTCGCGCTTACCGCTCTTATTGCCGAAGAGGTTGATCGGATCGCAAAACTGATCGACCAGATGCAGACCCTATCGCGCCGTACCCCGCAAGAGCTTGGTCCCTGCAATCTGCATGAAGCCATCCGGCGCGCACGCGCTGTGATTGAAGCAGGGGGCAAGGCGCCGGTGGTTATCGAGGAATTCGATCCATCGCTGCCTCCGGTTCTGGCCAATGCCGATGCGTTGGTCCAGATATTGATCAACCTCATCGCCAATGCTGCCGAAGCCTGTGCTGCGGTCAGCACGCCAAAAATCGTGGTTCGCACCCGCTTCGCCAGTGGGCTCCAGGTCAACCGCTCAACCCAGGGCGCACCAGTCCGCTTGCCCATCGAACTGCGAGTGAGCGACAACGGACCCGGGGTTGATCCGGCGATGGCCGACCACCTCTTTGAACCATTTGTGACTACGAAGAAGAGCGGTCAGGGACTGGGTCTTGCCTTGGTCCGGCGTATGGTTCGCGACATGAATGGCCGGATCAGTCACGACCGGGAGGAAGCCGCGGGCCTGACGCATTTCCGGATCCACTTGCAGGTGGCGCCCCAGGTGGCGCCGGGTCCATCAATAGAGGAAACCGTTGCATGAGCGTGCTGCTGGTCGAGGACGATATGTCCATCGCCATTGTCATCACTGCCGCGCTTGAGGCGGAAGGCTTCGAAGTGGTCCGGTGCGATTCCATCGCCGAGCGCGACCGGCATCTTGCTGAGCGCCGCTTTTCGGCATTGGTGACCGACGTGATGCTGACCGATGGCGACGGGATCGCGACAATTGATCAGGTCCGCGCCGCCGATCCGGAATTGCCGATCATTATCCTTTCCGCCCAGAACACACTCGATACGGCGGTGCGGGCCACGGACACGGGTGCGTTTGAATACTTCCCCAAGCCGTTCGACATAGACGAACTCGCCCGAACCGTTCGCCAGGCCGTTGGCAACAGTGCAAGCCGCGTTGATCTGCAGGGGGAGGGCCCACCGGCCGGCTTGCCGCTTGTCGGCCGCAGTGCGCCGATGCAGGCTGTCTATCGCATGATCACGCGTGTTTTGCGCAACGATCTGACCGTTCTTGTTCTTGGAGAGAGCGGTACGGGCAAGGAGTTGGTGGCTGAAGCAATCCACCAACTTGGCCAGCGCCGCGATGGCCCGTTCGTTGCGGTAAACACGGCGGCTATCCCCGGTGAGTTGATTGAAAGCGAGCTTTTCGGGCATGAAAAGGGTGCCTTCACGGGAGCCGTTTCGCGGCACGTCGGCAAGTTTGAACAGGCCAATGGTGGTACCCTGTTTTTGGATGAAATCGGCGACATGCCGATGCAGGCCCAGACGCGGTTGCTCCGCGCCCTGCAGTCCGGCTCCATTCGGCGAGTGGGTGGACGGGATGAGATCAAGGTCGATGTGCGCATTGTTGCGGCGACAAATCGAGACCTGCAACCGATGATCGCCGGGGGAACCTTCCGAGAAGACCTGTTTTATCGCCTGAATGTGGTGCCGATTACCTTGCCGCCGTTGCGCGAACGGGCGGATGACATCCCGGCACTGGCGCGGCATTTCCTGATGCTCGCCATGCAGGAAGGATTACCTCGGCGGCAGTTGTCAGATGCAGCGGCAGAGGTTCTAAGCCGCCAGCCTTGGCGTGGAAATGTGCGGGAACTGCGCAACTTCATCTACCGCCTCGCTCTGCTCTCGCGCGAGGATGTGATTGAAGTCGAAGGGCTTCTCCCTTTGCTTGCCGACAAGGCCCAGGGTGAGGTTCGGGATCCGGACGCTGGCGACGGGCTCGATCAGGCGGTTCTGCTTTGGCTCGGGGCAAATAAGCCGCCAACCGGAAGTGTTTACGATTCCGCACTTGCCGCGTTTGAGCGGCCCCTGTTTGAAGCTGTGCTGCGCGAGACACACGGGAACCAGTTGCGTGCCGCTCAAGTGCTGGGGATAAATCGCAATACCCTGCGTAAACGATTGGTTGAACTAGGAATAAGCGCATCGGAGTTGGCGCGTTAGACCACTTGCCTTTTGGCAACACTGGTGTTGTAATCCCGCAACGATGACGCCACGCGCGCCCACCTCTCGCAACAGCGGCTGGCCCAAGTGGTGGCGCCGATTCCTGATTGCGGCTCGTCGCGCGAATGTGTTCGCGGTGATGGAAGTGATTGCCGTTGCCGCCTTCGTCATCATGACCGGGATCACGTGGATCGTGATCAGTGCCCAGTCGAAGTCCGATAACCTTCTGCCAACAGAATTAACGGCGACCATGCTCGTGGGCACGCTCATTCCTGCACTGGCGATCCTGGTCCTCTTGGGGCGCCGTCTCGCCTTGCAACGGGCGAGGGAGGTGGCGGGTGGAACAGGTCAACTTCACGTCCGGCTGGTTTTTCTCTTCTCGCTTATCTCGGCGGTGCCCACGCTGCTTGTCGCGATCTTCGCTTCGTTTCTGTTTCAATCCGCGGTAGAATTCTGGTTCTCCGATAAGTCCCGAGGACTGCTCGAAAATTCCAACAAGTTGGCGTTGGGTTTTTACGAGCAGACCGAGAACGACATGAAGTATTCCTCGCTAGCGATGGCTGCGGACCTGCGCGACTTCCTCAGCAAGCAGAGCCCCGTCAGCCCGGAATTTATCAGTTACTATCAATTCCAGATCACGAACCGTAACATCAACGAATCCACAATCCTGCAAAAGCTGGCGGACGGCACGCTCAGTCGCGCGGCCTTCGCGCGGGGGGATAACCCGCTTAACGAGCAGGTCTCGGAGAACGTGGTTCGCCAACTTGATAGCGGTGCCGATATCGTCGTCGATACCAAGCCGGACAAGATCGAGGCGCTTACGCCGATTGATCGGCGGACCGGGATTTACCTCTACACCGCCCGAAAGTCTGACCTGCTGAGCCTTTCGCAAGGCCAGCGCGCTCAAAGCATTGTCCGGGATTATGCTGAACTCACCAAGCGCACCCGCGCCTTGCAGTTGCAGTCAATCCTTGCCCTGTTCGTCGCATCGCTGGCCCTGGTTGGCTTGTCAGTCTGGTTCGCCTTGCGCTTTGCTGATCGTCAGGTGAAGCCGCTTTATGATCTTGTCGCGGCCGCTCGGGAGGTTGGGGCCGGAAACTTCTCGATGCGGGTTGAGGGGCGGACCGGGGCGGATGAAATCGGCCTTCTCAATCGCGCCTTCAACCGCATGACCCAGCAACTTGATCGCCAGACGCAGGCGCTGGTTGGTGCCAACCAGCAGCTCGATGAGCGGCGGGCTTTTATTGAAGCCGTGTTGGATTCGGTGACGGCAGGGGTCATCTCGACCAGCGCAACGGGCGAAGTCCGCTTGATCAACGGCGCCGCCATGAAGCTGCTGATGATGCCAGGCGCGGATTCTCCCGTCGGGACCGCCTTGTCTGATCTTTTCCCACCCGTTGCAGAGCTCGTCGAAAACGGGAAGCACAGCGGGATTGTCCAGTTCGCCAAGGGCTCTGAACTTTTGACGCTGGCAGTGAAGGCCAGCGCCAGCCCGACAGGCTTCGTAGTAACCTTTGAAGACATCACGCGACAATTGCTTGATCAGCGGCAGGCGGCCTGGTCGGATGTTGCACGGCGGATCGCCCATGAGATCAAGAACCCCCTGACGCCCATCCAGTTGGCAACGGAGCGGCTGAAACGCCGCTATCGCAAGCTGGTTACGGCCGACGTGGAACTGTTTGATGAGTTGACTAGCACGATCATCCGCCAGGTCGGGGACCTGCGGAAGATGGTTGATGAGTTCTCCTCGTTCGCGCGCTTGCCCAAGCCCGTGTTTCGGAGCGAGGATCCCGTTGATCTGGCCCGCCAGGCACTGTTCCTGCAGGAAGTGGCGCGGCCGGAAATCAACTTCGCCTTCTCGGCAGTCCGCGGCATCGGGATTATTGCCTGTGATCGCCACCAATTCGGCCAGGCGATGACCAATGTCCTCAAGAACGCGACAGAGGCTGTGGAAGCACGTCAGAAGGCGGCTGATGCCGATTATCGCGGACGGATCACCCTGGCGCTAACGCTTGACGAGGAAGATCTGGTGGCAACCGTCACTGACAACGGGATCGGCCTGCCGCAGGATCGGGAACGGATCATGGAACCCTACGTTACGACCCGTGAGAAGGGCACTGGCCTGGGGCTCGCGATCGTTAAGAAGATCGTTGAGGAGCATGGTGGCGACATGACTTTTGGTCCGGCTGAAGGGCAGGGGACGGTGGTGACGATGCGCTTTGCGCGTGATCCGCTGGGCAGTGGCCGCGCCAGCGAAGCAGCGGAATAAGAGCGGGATTAGGACAAGCAATGGCACTCGATATTCTGATCGTCGATGATGAACGCGATATCCGCGACCTGGTTGCGGGCGTGCTCAGCGACGAAGGCTATGAATGCCGGACTGCCGGGGACAGCGATACGGCGCTGGAAATGATCGACCAGCGCCGCCCCAGCCTGGTGCTGCTGGACGTGTGGCTTCACGGCAGCCCGATGGATGGGCTTGAAGTGCTGGACGCGATCAAGACGCGCGAGCCAGAGCTGCCCGTGATCATCTTCTCCGGCCACGGCAATATCGATACTGCGGTTTCCGCCATCGGTCGTGGGGCGATGGATTTCATCGAAAAGCCGTTCGAGGCCGAGCGCCTGCTATTATTGGTGGCGCGAGCCACCGAAACCGAGCGGCTGCGTCGGGAAAACGCCAGGTTGCGTGAAGGATTTGTCACCGCAGATGAATTCACTGGCAATTCAACCGCGATCAATCAGGTGCGCGCGACACTCAAGCGGGTTGCCAATACCGGCAGCCGCCTACTGATCTCTGGCCCCGCCGGGGCGGGCAAGGAAGTTGCGGCACGGCTGCTCCACTCATGGAGCCCGCGTTCAGACCATGCCTTTGTAACCGTAAATTCAGCGCGGATCACACCCGAGCGGTTCGAACAGGAGCTGTTCGGCGAAGAATCGGGCGGCAAGCTGGTTCGAGCCGGCCTGTTGGAATTGGCCGACGGCGGGACACTTTATCTGGATGAGGTGGCCGACATGCCGCTTTCAACCCAGGCCCGGATCCTGCGTGTATTGACCGAACAAAGCTTTGTCCGTGTCGGCGGCCATCGCCAGATACGGGTCGATGTCCGGGTTGTTTCATCGACTGCCCGTGATCTTGAGCGTGAGATCGCCGAAAAGCGGTTCCGCGAAGACCTGTTCTATCGGCTGAATGTGGTGCCGGTCGCGATCCCGTCCCTGGCTGAGCGGCGGGATGACATTCCCACCCTAGTGGATCACTTCTTTGCCCGCTTTGCCGCCGACCAGGGGGTCTCACCTCCGGAAGTCAGTAGCGAAGCGATGGCGGCCCTGCAAAGCTATGAATGGCCAGGCAATGTCCGCCAGCTTCGCAATCTCGTTGAACGGACGATCATCCTTACCCCGCGCGAGAAACTGGAACGGATTGAAGCCGAAATGCTTCCGGGTGAACTGTTGGGCGGACGCATCAGTGGGGACAGTGGTCTCTCGGCGCTGATGGGGGTACCGCTGCGTGAAGCCCGCGAAAACTTCGAGCGGGAATACCTGCGTGTCCAAATTCGGCGGTTTTCGGGGAACATCTCGCGGACGGCAGCATTTATCGGGATGGAACGCTCGGCGTTGCATCGCAAGCTCAAACTTCTCGGTATGGTTGATCGGCGCGATGATGACTGTGACGACGCGATTACAGAGTGATACTGCATGATTTGTGCATTGCGGCAGGACTGAAGCCGCGATAATCCTCACGCGATGACTACCGGTTGCCTTCGGGCAGCCAGAATGCGGACTGCCAGACGGTGGCCGCCAAGAACGAAGGAGACAGCAATGACCTCTCGCACACTCAGTGCCCGCCCGCGTCCAAAAAAGCCGGAACCTGAAGCGCAAGACATGGCTTCGGCACCTGCCGCAAAAGGGCAGAATCTCCAGGATCAGTTTCTCAACCTCCTGAGGAAGAACAAAACGCCAGTAACCATGTTCCTCGTTAAGGGCGTTAAGCTGCAGGGGATCGTCACCTGGTTTGACAACTTCTCGATCCTGCTGCGGCGCGATGGCCAGTCGCAGTTGGTTTACAAGCATGCCGTCTCGACCATCATGCCAAGCCAGCCGATCGACGCCAATCAGTTTGGCAGTGCCGGGGAGGGGGGGAAGAAGACCCGTCTGCTGCAGGATGTGTTCCTTTCCAGTCTCCGCAAGGAAGCCGTTCAGGTCACCATGTTCCTGGTCAATGGCGTGATGCTGCAGGGGCGGGTCGCCGCCTATGATCTTTTCTGCATGCTGCTTGAACGCGAAGGCTATGTGCAATTGGCTTACAAGCACGCGGTATCGACCATCCAGCCCGTCACGCCGGTCGACCTGACCGGTGAGTGGGATGACGAAGCGGACGACGACGTCTGAGCTTTCTAGACGACAATCGCGAGGATGTTGCCCGCGGGGCCCGGGCCGTGGTCGTGTGCCCGACGTTCCGCGCGCGCGGCGCCGCGATCGACCCAGAGGCGCGGCTTGAGGAAGCTAAGGGCTTGGCTCTGGCCATTGGCCTCGTGGTGGTTGACGCCATGCTCGTCCCGATCCGCGAGGCCCGCGCCGGCACCCTGTTTGGCGAAGGCCAGATTCAGAATATCGCCGCCAATTGCGAGATGGAGCAGGCTGAACTGGTGATCGTTGATGGTGCGCTTACGGCAATCCAGCAGCGGAACCTTGAAGACAAGCTGAAGCGCAAGGTGATCGACCGGACCGGCCTCATTCTAGAGATCTTTGGTGAGCGCGCGGCGACGGCAGAGGGGCGGTTGCAGGTTGAACTCGCCCACCTCGATTACCAAGCTGGGCGGCTGGTCCGGTCGTGGACTCACCTTGAGCGCCAGCGTGGTGGCTTCGGTTTCCTTGGCGGTCCGGGCGAAACCCAGATCGAGGCCGACCGTCGGATGATCCGCGATCGCATGGCGCGACTGCGGCGCGAACTTGAGCAAGTCCGCCGAACGCGTGGATTGCATCGCAGTCGCCGGGAGAAGGCGCCCTGGCCGGTGATTGCGCTGGTTGGCTATACCAATGCCGGTAAATCGACCCTGTTCAACCGTCTGACGGGGGCAGGGGTGATGGCAGAGGACCTCCTGTTCGCCACGCTTGATCCAACCATGCGGCGGATACGACTGCCGGGCGTCGACAAGGCTATCCTCTCGGACACCGTTGGCTTCATCTCCGACCTACCGACGCAGCTGGTAGCGGCATTCCGCGCCACGCTTGAAGAGGTCACTGCAGCTGACGTGATTGTCCACGTTCGCGATATCGCTAACCCCGATAGCCTGGCTCAAAAACGACAGGTCCTTGAGGTGCTTGAGGAACTCGGGCTGATCGAAGGCGAGGAGGCAACGCCACGGGTCCCGATCGTTGAGGCCTGGAACAAGTGGGACCTGCTTGCTGCAGACCGGGCGGATGAACTGTCCGATCAGATGGTAGCCCATGCGGACGAAGTGATCGTGCCGCTTTCAGCCTTGACCGGCAAGGGCTGCGACGAGCTGCTCGTTGCAGTGTCACGCTTGCTCACATCATCCGCGCGTGAGCATGAACTGGTCGTTCCGGTGCGTGATGGCCAGCGGCTGGCCTGGCTTCACGCTCATGGTGAAGTTGTGGCCGATGAAGATGGCGGGGAGGACGAGCGTGGGCCGCTTCGCCGCCTGACGGTTCGCCTCGAGCCGCGTGAGTTAGGGCGTTTTTTCCGGCTCTGATGCCTTGACGGCAAGCCAAAGGGCTTCCTGCTGCTCAAGCGTCAGCGCAGAGAATTCTGTACCCTGCTGTCGGGATAGGGCTTCCATGCCCCGGTAACGCCCTTCGAACTTGCGGTTTGCCTGGCGCAAGGCATCCTCGGGGGCAACGCCATAGGCGCGGACCAGATTGACTGCCGCAAACAGCAAATCACCCGCCTCTTCGATCCGATGCTGCTCTGTTTGCGCCTCGGCAAGTTCAGCCATTTCCTCGCGCAACTTGTCGGCTGGTCCATCGCGATCAGGCCAGTCAAACCCCTGGCGCGCGGCGCGTTTCTGGAGTTTCTCAGCCCGGACCAGCGCAGGCAAGGCCAGCGCGACACCGTCCATCGCGCTTGTCGCACCCTTGGCTTCGCGTTCGCTCGCTTTAAGGCTTTCCCAGCGTTCCTCGCGGGATTGGCCGTCATCGCGGGCGCCTCCGAAGATATGCGGATGGCGCGCCTCCATCTTGGTGCTGATGGTGGCGGCGACATCATGAAAATCAAAGTGACCGGCTTCCTCAGCCATCCGCGCATGGAAGACAACCTGGAAGAGCAGGTCACCCAATTCCTCCTGCAAGGCATTCAAGTCGTTCCGCTCGATTGCGTCGGCCACTTCGTAAGCTTCTTCCAGCGTGTACGGTGCGATGGTCGCGAACGTCTGAGAGAGATCCCATTCACAGCCATGCTCAGCATGACGGAGGCGGGCCATGATGGCGAGAAGGCGTTCGATTGGGGTCACCGTAGGCTCTGACATATTGGGATGATAATATATATTATGTTAAATTTAATCAGACCGCGCGCAGCAACGCAGTGATCAAAACCGTTACCGCAAGGATAATCAACGCCCAAATCGCCGCAACTTTCACCCCGCTGCCAAGCCGCAGCCCATCAGCCTTTGCCCCCCTGGTAACGAGAAACAAACTCGCGACCACCAACGCAACCGCAGCAAGCTGGCCAAGCGAAATCACAGCGACACCTCAAGTCCATCGTAGCCGACAGCCACATGCGCTGGCACTTCATCGGACAAGGCTCGGTAATCCATTGACTTATCAAGATGCGTCAACACGGCTTGCTGCGCGCGACTGGCCTCAATCAGTTCCAAGGCAAGCCCAAGGCAGGCGTGCGTCGGATGCGGCTCACGGCGCAAACAATCCACGACCAGCAAGTCGACGCCCGCGAAAAGCGTCACCATCTCCCGGTTAATGGCACTGAAGTCTGTCGCGTAACCAATTGTTTTACCGTCAGCTTCAAAGCGCAACGCGGTGGACTGCGCCGGACCATGCGGCATCTGGCAATGGCCGATCGCGAACCCGGCGCAAATCCGCAAACGTTCCAACGTGTCGAGTTCAACAATCGTGTGGTAGCCATGCTGACCGGCAAAAACATAGTCGAAGCGCTGACGCAATCGCCGTACCGTCTCAGAAACCGCATAACCCGGGATCGGACCGCCGCGACCATAACGCAGCGGCCGCAAATCATCGATCCCATGCGTGTGATCGGCGTGGTCGTGAGTCCAGAAAACCGCATCGATGCGATCGATCCCGTTCGCCAGGAACTGCGCGCGCAAATCGGTTGAAGTATCAACCAGAATGCGTTGTCCAGATTGGCTTTCTATGATGATCGAGGCACGCGTACGTCGGTTTCTGGGCTCGTTGGGATCGCACAGGCCCCAATCATTGCCAATCCTTGGCACCCCGGTTGAAGTGCCAGAGCCCAGCATCAGCAGCTTCACAACGCCGCCTTTGAAAACAGCTTCATGAAGTTCTTCGAGGTCGCTGCCGCGAGCGCTTCAGGCGAAACGTCACGCAGTTCCGCGACGAACCGGGCCGTATCGGCAACAAACGCCGGCTCACACACTTTACCACGATTGGGAACTGGTGCCAGAAAAGGTGCATCAGTCTCCACGAGCAATCGATCTTCAGGAATTATTGCAGCTATCACCTGCAAATCACGGGCATTCTTAAAGGTTACGATCCCGGAGAGTGAGATTGTCAACCCTAGATCGAGCACGATCCGCGCAAAATCCGCCGACGCCGTGAAGCAATGGATCAGCGCGGGAAAGCCCCCCTTCGCCATCTCATCCCGCAGGATCGCGGCAGTATCGGCTTCTGCGTCACGGGTATGGATGATAATCGGCAGGCCAGTGGCGCGGCTAACCGCGATATGCCGACGGAACAGTTCCTGTTGAACCAACCGGTCGGACTTATCGTAATAATAGTCGAGCCCAGTCTCACCGATCGCGATAACCCGGGGGTGCGCGGCGGCTTCCAGCAAGGCGGCTTCACCCATATCGGCATGGCCATCCGCCTCATGCGGATGGATGCCGACGCTGGCCCAGACATCGGCTTCGCGCTCGGCCGTGGCGATGACTTGAGCCCATTCGCGCTGACGCGTGGAAATCGAAAGGAAGCCCCCCACTCCCGCCTGCCGCGCGCGATCCAGCACGCCTGCCTGGTCCTCGACCAGGCCCTTGTATTCAAGGTGGCAGTGTGAATCGATCAACATCAGTCAGCGGCCTCCTCAGCGGGCAGCTCAAGCCGCGGAAATACGCCAACCGGCTGCTCAAGGACAAAGTTTGAGTTTACGACCTCATGCAACCAATCAGAAGCCGCCAGCGCCGCAAAGTCGCGGTTTTGCGCCGGAATGCCCATCTGGTCGAGCAGGCGGTCGGCCGAATTCGGCACGACCGGCCGAATGGCGATCGCCAGGCTGCGGACCACGCTGAAGAGGGTCATCAAGACGACCCGCATCCGCTCAGGATCGCTCTTCCGCAAGGCCCAGGGCGCTTGCTCGTCAACATACTGGTTGCAGGCGAACACGGCCTTCATCCAAGCCTCGATTGCCCCGGAAAGGTCCAGTTTCGCGAAGGCTGCGGGGAATTCCCGCGCGCAGGCGGTGTTGACCGCATCAAGCAGCACAAGATCAGCTTCAGTTGGCACAAAGGCAGAGAGCTGCCCATCAAGGTTCTTGAAGATCATCGACAGCGAGCGCTGCGCCAGATTGCCGAAGCTGTTAGCCAGTTCGGCGTTGCAGCGCGTGACAATTGCTTCGGCCGAGTAGGACCCGTCCTGGCCAAAGCTGACTTCGCGCAGCAGGAAATAGCGCAGCTGATCGACGCCGAACTGCTCGGCCAGTTCGAGCGGATCGACCACGTTGCCGAGCGACTTTGACATCTTCTCCCCGCGGTGCAGCAGGAAGCCGTGGCCGAACACCGCCTTGGGCGCCGGCAGCCCCGCGCTTTTCAGGAAGGCGGGCCAGTACACCGTGTGGAACCGAACAATATCCTTGCCAATCAGGTGCAGATTGGCCGGCCAAAACCGCGAGAAATCCCCTTCCCGCTCTGGAAAGCCGATCCCGGTCAGGTAGGTCGTCAGCGCATCGACCCAGACGTACATGACGTGGCCCGGGCTGCCCGGGACCGGCACGCCCCAATCGAAACTGGTGCGCGAGACCGAAAGATCGCGCAGCTCGTTGCCCTTAAGGAAGGCAAGCACCTCATTCCGGCGGCTCTCAGGCTCAAGGAAACCGGGCGTTTCGTTCAGTTCGATCAGGTAATCGCGGTATTTGGAAAGGCGGAAAAACCAGCTTTCCTCCACGGTCCACTCAACCGGCGTGCCCTGGGGCGAGAGGCGCTGCCCCCCCTCCCCGTCCTGCAGCTCGCTTTCGTCATAGAAGGCTTCGTCGCGGACCGAATACCAGCCTTCATATCGATCAAGGTAAAGATCGCCCGCCGCTTCCATCGCCTGCCAGATCGCAACCGAGGCGGCTTTGTGCTGATCCTCCGTGGTCCGCCGAAAGGCATCACAACTGATATTCAAAGCGGCGCACATATCCCGGAAATAATTCGACATTTCCGTGGCGAATTCGAAGGTGTCGCGACCCAGTTTGCGCGCGGTCTGGTCCATCTTGAGCCCATGCTCATCCGTGCCGGTGACCAGGCGCACATCGCGCCCCATGGCCCGTTGGAACCGCGCGATCGCGTCTGCGGCGATCGCTTCATAGGCGTGGCCGATGTGCGGGCGTCCGTTGGGATAGGCAATTGCGGTGGTGATATAGAAGGGTTCGGCCATGGCCGTTTGCAGTCTTTCTGGCAGAGTTAAGCGGCCTCTCTAGGCATCGCAGCGGAGGCCAGCAACCCGCCAATTTCCATGGCGGCCAGCCCCGGATCGAAGTTGTAGGTTGGCAACTGCCCCGCCAGACGCACCAGTTCGGAATGGACGGTGATAATCCGGGCCTGACGCGCGCGGGTCGCCTGAGCGAGTTCGGCGGCCACAACCGCCCGCGCCAGTTCGGCCACGGCTTGCATCCGCTCACGGTCAGGACGAGCACCGATTTCCGCAGCCAGCACCCCGCGCAGGGCAAAATCATCGTCGCCGCGAGCGAGGATGGCGCGCATCGTAGTCAGGATCGTGCCGAGATCCTGATCGAGAAAATCGAGCGCCACACCGGGCGCGCCTTGCGCTGCGGCAACCGCTGCCGCGCGGGCGGCATCGTCAGCCTCGGGCGCTGCCGCGCGCAGCACGGCATCGACGGCGGCATCGGCCAGCGGGGCGAAACGCAAGATGCGACAACGCGAGCGGATCGTTGGCAGCAGCCGCCCGGGCCGGTGCGCGACGAGCAGGAAATAGGTGCCGGCCGGCGGCTCCTCCAGGCTCTTGAGCAGCGCGTTGACCGCCCCCTTCTCAAGATCATCGGCCGGATCGATGATCACAGCGCGGCGGGAGCCCAGTGTCGGCCGGGTGGTCAAACGCTGCTGAACCGCACGAATCTCGTCGATCGGGATCGAGCGCTTGCGGCGGATATCGTCTTGCCCATCGGCCCGCTTCTTTTCCTCTTCCTTGTTTTCCGGCGGATGCTCGGGGATGAGGATATCGGGATGGTTGCCGATCGCTGGCTGCGGCAGACCGGGCTCGGCCACCAACTCGGCCGCTGCAGCGCGGGCGAACAGGCCCTTGCCGATCCCCCGGGGACCGGCCAGAATCCAGGCGTGGTGCATCCGCTCTGAGCCCAGCGCAGCGCGCCATTCTGCCCAGGCAGCATCATGGCCAAGCAAGGTCATGGCAACAGCGGTTCCAGTGCGGCCATCACCGCAGCGTGCACGATTTCCGCCGATCCATCGCCATTAATCCGGGCAAACCGATCCGGCTCGGCATCGGCAAAGTGCCGAAAGGCTGCCGCCACCGCCGCGTGGTAGGCCGCATCACGACCGCCAATCCGATCGGCCTGATCGCCATCGCGAAGGGCCAGGCGCTGGGCCACGATATTGGGTGTCACCTCGAACAACAAGGTCAGGTCCGGTAACAGGCCGGCACTCCCAATCCGGTGCAGGTCCATCACCTCAGCATCGGAAAGCCCACCGCCGCCGCCCTGATAGGCCCGGCTGGAATCGACATAACGGTCGCAGATCACCCATTCCCCGCGTTGAAGCGCGGGCATGATCAAGCGTTCGACATGATCGGAACGTGCCGCCGCAAACAGCAGGGCTTCGGCCCGGGGGTGCCAGCCCTCGCCTTCGGTCCCCAGCAGCAAGCCGCGGATCGCCTCGGCCCCCGGCGTTCCGCCCGGCTCGCGGGTGATCACGCAGGACTGGCCGCGCTGGCGCAGCGCCTCTGCCAGCAAGCGCGCCTGCGTGCTCTTCCCTGCACCTTCGCCACCTTCAAGGGCAATGAATTTTCCGCGCGTCATGGCACTGCCCTAGCAGGCCACAAGCCATTCTGTCGAACGGTGCCGTGCGCGTTTCCCGCTATCTTGTGGCGGAAAACAAAGCCTGACTGGTCAAGCCGCTGGTGGGTCAATCATCGCGCTGGATACGCGCGTCACGATAACCGGCATTCTGCACCTGGGCCCAGACAGCCTTGGCCTCGGCCGCACTGGCAAGCCCCGTCAGCCGGACCCGCCAAAGTCCGCCGCCTGGAACAACCCGCGCGCGAAGGGCCTTGGCCACGGCATTCGCCCGTTCGCGTGTCGAATAGGCGCCAGCCTGCACAAACCACGGCCCACGGGCGGCAACAGAGACCTGCACATCGGGTTCAGGTGTTGACGGTGGAGCAACAGCCGCCGGATAGGCCCGAGGGCGCCGGGCCGGTGCCGGCGCGGCGGGCGCAGCGGCCATGCGGTCAGGCGTGGGCATCGGGCCCGGGCGCGACACCTGTGCTCCGGCCCCCTGTTGCTCAAGCCGGCGCAGCAGGACGTTGCGCAAGGATGGCGGTGTTTCCATCCGCAGCGGAGCGGGCCGACCAGAGCGCAGCGCTGCGCGCTCTGGCTCAGGCGGATTGACCCGGCGGACCCGCACGGCGGCACCCGCTTGGCCGATAATGCCAAGCTGCTCGGCCGCGGCCGGAGACAGCTCGGTCAACAAGTCACCGGTCATCGGCCCGCGCCGTTCAAGCCGGACCAGGATCGTCCGGCCGGTTTCTAGCGCGGTGATCTCCACATAACTCGGCAAGGGCAGCGTGCGGTGACTGGCGCTGATCCCGCTGCCGATATTGCTGGTCGCGGCCCAACCCACCACATCGTAGTTGAGGGTATCGGCAGGGGTATAGGTAACGCCATCGACAATGAAGGGCTTACCCAGGACCATCGGATAATCGGCCTGCGGACCGTTCGCCGGATAAGGATCGGTGCGGTCCCGTGCCGCAGCCGGCAATTCTGCGCAAAGCAGCAAGGTCAACGCCGCAAGCGGCAGGGTTCGGTTAACGGGAAATCTCATCTGCAAGCAACCCCACGGATAAAGCGTAGTAGTTCGAGCAGTTATAATGCAGGATAATCCGATAATTACCGGTTAAGAGGAAGGCCCCCTGCCCCGGACCATCCGGTTCAAACAGGGTTGCCATGGTTTGATCTTCAACCGGGGTCAGCGGGACCACGCCGAGACTGCGCCATTCCGCCACGGTCTTCCAACGCGAATGGCGGGCGTAGACCCGCGGGCAGGATGGCGAGACAAGCCGGGTCGCAAGCCCGCTGCGGTCAAATCCGGCGGGAAGCGAAGCCCGGACCCCCCACGGTTCGCCCGGACGCCATCCGGCATCGCGAAAATAGTTGGCGATCGACGCGAAGGTATCCGCGCGATCATTCCAAATATCGGCATCGCCATCGCCATCGCCATCGCGCGCGACCCGCAGATAGACCGAGGGCAGGAACTGCGGATTGCCAAAAGCCCCGGCCCAACTGCCCAGCATGCGTGCGCGCGGCACGCCGCGATCGAGCATCTTCATCAGCGCGATCAGTTCACCTTCGAACAGATCGCGCCGCCGCCCTTCATAGGCCAGGCTGGCGAGAGATCGGGCCAGATCGAAATCGCCCTTGATTCGGCCGTAAAAGGTTTCCTTGCCCCAAATCGCGACAATCAATTGCGACGGGACCCCATATTGCGCCGCCATCGAGCCAATCAGCGCAGCATTTTCAGCCAGGGCGGCCCGTCCGCCGTTGATCCGGGCCGCACCGATGTGGCGCAGGTAATAATCGCGAAAGGGTGGCGGCGAAGCAGATCTTGAGCCGGGTTGAGCGCGATCGAGCGCAACCACGCGCGGGTTATAGGTTAACCCGCCCAAAGCACTGTCGATGGCCTGTTGGCTGACTCCCTGCCCGCGGGCCTTGCTGGCGACCAGTTGCAGGTAGCGCTGGAAACCCTCGGCCCCGGGTGCCGAATCTCTTGCTTCGGTCGGTGCCGGGCCGGCGGCGGGTCCGACTTGTGATGCAGACGGCATCGAAAAGGCCGCCGCCGCCACACCCAGCGGAAAAGTAACCCAAATTCGGCGCAGCAGGCTCATGCGCCGAACCTTGGCACAGCAAAAGCGATTCGGAAAATCCAACGGGCGTGACAATCCCGCGCTTTGCCGCTAGCGGGCTCTGGCACTCGCAAGGACAGGTGGCCGAGTGGTTTAAGGCAGCGGTCTTGAAAACCGCCGTGGGTGCAAGCTCACCGTGGGTTCGAATCCCACCCTGTCCGCCAGTTCGCTTGTTGCGAAACGCATATTCCACTCCCCTTTGGCGTCAAAACCCCAGCTTCCGCGCGGTTTTCAGGGTATGTTGCAAACCTTAGAGACTGGGGCTTGAAGGCGGTTTGTGTCTCCAACCCGGGTTTGTCTCCTTTCGCGCCAACCTCGACAAAAAGGTTGGCGCTCAAAAAATCGCAAATTTGCAGGGAGTTAGGTAATTGCGGCCATGCCGCAGTTTTCTTGGCGACTTCACCAGCATTTTATAACTGAAAACCAAAGCCATAGGGCTGTATCGTAAGGCGTCGTGTTATGTCGCACCTAGAACGCGGTAGATGCGCTTCCCGCCATCATTCTTCTCTGACACCACATTAAGACCGCGCTTTCGCTTCAGAGGTCCGGCCATTGCCCCTCGGATGGTATGTGGCTGCCAACCGACACCGGGATGCCCGTCCATTGCAGGGTCGTTTGTCGAAGGCCCCGGCACCATTCGGTCAGGTCCGGCACGGCGATCCGGTCGAGATCGAGGAAGCATTCGTCGATACTGTAGATCTCGTGGCCTGGGGCATTGGATCCCAGAACACTCATCACACGTTCGGAAATGTCGCCGTAGAGCGCGTAGTTGGATGAGCAGACGGCAATGTCATGCTCCTCGACAAGCTTGCGGAGCTTGAACATCGGCGCGCCCATGGCGACGCCCAGAGCCTTAGCTTCATTGGACCGGGCTATAACGCAGCCATCGTTGTTAGACAGGACCACGACCGGTCGCCCCCGCAGGCGGGGCTGGAAGAGCCGCTCACAGGATGCATAAAAGTTGTTACAGTCTACCAGAGCGAAGGTAGCCATCAGCGGCCACAGTGACGCCGGATGCTATGGGTTACGACGCCCCAGATCTCGCAGTCGCCTTCAATAAGCGGCAATGACGGATAGGCGTTGTTCTCAGCCGCAAGGAGCCACTGGCCATCGACCTTCTTCAGCCG
>JBEEIN010000193.1:0-10287 GCA_041169825.1 Pseudomonadota bacterium | reverse complement strand
ACCGCCTTTGCCAAGGCGGCCGCCACCGGCGGTTCGGCTCCGGTTGAAGCCGTTTCGGGCCCCGGCGCCGCTGGCACCAGCAGCTATGTCGGCTCGGAAATCGCCAAGAGCGAACGTCCGGAACTGACCAGCGCCAAGATCATCGTTTCGGGTGGCCGCGCGCTCAAGGATGCGGACACTTTCAAGGCCACCATCTTCCCGCTGGCTGACAAGCTGGGCGCGGGCGTCGGCGCCAGCCGCGCGGCGGTCGATGCGGGCTATGTCCCCAACGACTACCAGGTTGGCCAGACCGGCAAGATCGTCGCCCCCGAAGTCTACATCGCGGTCGGCATCTCTGGCGCGATCCAGCACCTCGCCGGCATGAAGGATTCGAAGACCATTATCGCCATCAACAAGGACGAGGACGCCCCGATCTTCCAGGTCGCGGATATCGGCCTGGTCGGCGATCTGTTCACGGTCGTGCCGGAACTGACCAGCAAGCTCTGATCAGCCCCACCACTGGCGAAACATGGAAAGGCCCTGCGCAAGCGGGGCCTTTTCTTTTGTGGCCTAAACCCGCTCCCACAGCCCCAGGGGAGTACCCTGTTCGGGTACCTGCTGACCATAGCGCAAGAAGCCCAGTTTCAGCGCAATCGCCTCGCTCGCCGCGTGGCCTTGCTCGATCATGCAGGCGACGCGCTGGCGGCCGTGGGTGGTGTCGAACCAGGCCATGGCGGCGGTCATGACCTCGCTGGCGAGGCCCTGCCCCCAGGCGTCGCGGTGGACGATCCAGCCGGCTTCGGGGACATTGTCGAGGCCCTGTTCCGCGCCAAAGCCGCGGTGACTGCGAAAGACGCCGCAGTTGGCCACGATCCGCCGATCACCCTTGGCCCGAACCATGAAGGTGCCATAGCCCCACAGCGCCCAAGACCCGGCGTTGCGGGTCAGGCGGGTAAAGCTGTCCATCTCGGTCGGGGTGAAGCTGCCGAGGAAGCGCCGGGTCTCCGCGTCGCGGGTCAGCTCGAACAGATCGGCCAGGTCACCGACCTGTGGCTGCCACAGTTCGTAACGCGCGGTGGTGAGAAGCGGGCCGTTCACAGCAATTGGTCCACCGCGTGGATGATCACGCCGACCAGCCCGCCCACCATGGTCCCGTTGATGCGGATGAATTGCAGGTCGCGGCCCACGGCACCTTCGATCCGGTCGGTAACGGTGCTGGCATCCCAACGCTTCACCGTCTCAGACACCAGTCGGACGATCTGATCGCCGTAGCGGACCGATGCGCCAACCAGGGTGCGCCGGGCAAAGCGGTTGATCTGGGCCTGCAGCTCAGGGTCATCGCGCAGGTGGCGCCCCAGCTCAGCCAGCGCCTCTGCCGCCTGGCTGCCAATCTGGCCTTCGGGCTGGCGCAGGCGATCGAGCATCTTCATCCGCAGCCGTTCCCACACCCCTTGCCACCAGATCGAGACCGCCGGATTGGCAATCAGGTCGCCCTTCATCCGCTCGATCTTGGCGCGCAGGTCCGGATCGCGCTGCAGGTCATCGGCCAGCTTGGCCAGGCCCTCCTCGATCTTGCCGCGCAGGGGGTGGTCAGGATCGACGATCACTTCGGCCAGCAGCTTGTAGAGCCCATCGAGCACCGAATTGGCCAGCCGCTCGTCCAGCCCGGTCCAGCGGAGGATCGCGTTGGCGCGGGTGTGAATCAGTTCGCGCACCAGCGGCTCGTTGTCTTCCAGCGTCAGGCCTGCCCAGCGCACCAGCGATTCGATAACCGGCATATGCCGCTTGTCGGCAATCGCCGTGCCAAGCATCTGCCCGAGCAGCGGCGAAACCTCTAGTTTGTCGATCTGCTTGAACAGGCCGCCGCGCACCTGATTGCCCAGCCGTTCGGGATCGAGCGATTCGAGCACCTGGGCCAGCATGTCAGCTGCCCCGGCCCGCAAGCGGCTGGATCCACCGGTCTGCGGATCAGCCAGCCAGTTCCCCACCGCAGCGGCCAGGTTCATGCTGCGCATGCGCCGCGCCACGACCTGGGGGGTGAGGAAATTGGTCCGCAGGAAAGCAGCCATCGTGTCGGCGATCCGGTCCTTGTTTTCCGGCACGATCGCGGTGTGCGGGATCGGCAGGCCAAGCGGGCGACGGAACAGTGCCGTCACGGCGAACCAGTCCGCCAGGCCACCAACCATGGCCGCTTCGGCGAAGGCCAGGACATAGCCCATCGCCGGATGCAGGCCCTGATACTGGCGCGCCACCAGGTAGAGCGCGGCCATGGCGACCAGCAGCCCGGTGGCAATCCGCCGCATGCGCCGCGCGCGGTCGACCGGTTGGCCGCCGCGCGCTTGATGCAGGGGAAGCGGGCCGGTCACTCGGCCGGGAGCGCCCCGCCGTGGAGGCCTTCCTTGGTACTGTGCTCATCGCCCGGCTGATAGCTGAGCAGCCGCTTGCGCAGCCACGGCCCGGCACGCTTTTCAAAACCATCGGCCAGGCTGAAGCCGGCCGGCACAATCAACAGGGTCAGCAACGTTGACAGGATCAGGCCGCCGATCACGACCGTGCCCATCGGCGCACGCCAAGCCCCGTCACCCGAGCCGATCCAACCCGAAATCGCGGTTGGCACCATGCCGGCGGTCATCGCGACCGTGGTCATGATAATCGGCTGGGCCCGCTTGTGCCCGGCTTCGACAATGGCATCGAACTTGTCGACCCCGCGCTGCATTTCCTCGATCGCAAAATCGACCAGCAGGATCGAGTTCTTGGCGACGATTCCGAACAGCATGAGGATCCCGATGAACACCGGCATCGACATCGGCTGACCGACCAGCAGCAGAGCAATCAGCCCGCCTAGCGGGGCCAGGAACAGTGAGCTCATGTTGACGAGTGGCGAAACGAACCGGTGGTAGAGCAGGACCAGCACCGCAAAGACCAGCAGCACGCCCGAAACAAGGGCAATGCCAAAGTTGCGGGTCATTTCGGCCTGCCATTCATCCTCGCCAAACGGTGCATTGGACACTCCGCTCGGCAGGTTTTTCATGATCGGAAGCGCGTTCACCTTCTCCATGGCCGTACCCTTGACCACGCCAGGTGCGAGGTCGGCCCCGACGAAGACGCGCCGGTTCTGGTTGTAGCGCTGGATCGAGACCGGGCCTGAACCAAACCCGATTTCCGCGACGCGGGCCAGCGGCACCGAACCGCCGGTCGTTGTTGGCACCGGCAGGTTCTGGATCGTGGAGAGGTCCTGGCGCGCCTCGATCGGCAAGCGGACGCGGATCGGCACCTGCCGGTCGGTCAGCGAGAACTTGGCCGCGTTCTGGTCAATATCGCCAATCGTGGCGATACGGATCGTCTGGCTGAGCGCTGCGGTGGTTACCCCCAGGCTGGCGGCGAGATCCAATCGCGGCTTGATCACCACTTCGGGGCGGCGCATGTCGGCAGCGATCCGCGGCGCGACCAGTTCCTTCACGCCTTTC
The DNA here is from genome assembly GCA_041169825.1 of Pseudomonadota bacterium. Lineage (GTDB taxonomy): Bacteria > Pseudomonadota > Alphaproteobacteria > Sphingomonadales > Sphingomonadaceae > Novosphingobium. Next base: position 6,841 of record JBEEIN010000193.1, on the reverse strand, counting down.
ATTTCCTCGACCAGCTTGGCAGCGGTCTGGTCAAGCAGCTTGGAATCCGAGCCCGAAAGCATGACCGATACCGGACGCCCGGTGCCACCGCCGGGCCCGGGGCCAAAGGCCTGAATCGTGACGCGCGCATCAACGATCTGCTGCAGCACCGGAGTGAGCTCACGCTCGATCACCATGCTGGACTTCTCGCGATCCTTCTTCAGCGTGATGAAAAGGCGGCCACTGCCTTCGCTAAACCGCGCCAGGACAGTATTGGTTTCAGGCCGAGCCTCGGCAATTTTGGCAACCTGATCGATCACCGCTTCGGTTTGCTTAAGCGTGGTGCCCGGCACCATTTCCACGCGCACCTGGATGAAGTCGCTGTTGGCTGTCGGGAAGAACTGGGTTGGGATGTTGGTAAACAGGATGCCCGTAAGCCCCAACGCGCCCAGACCAACTCCGAGCATCCATACGCGGTGATCGCGGCGGCGGGCAGCCCAACGCAGGTGCATGAACCGGTACCAGTCAGCAAAACCTTGGGGGGCGACGCTCGCAAGTAAGAGCAGCAGACGATAGACCCCCCAGGCCAAGCCGAGGCCCAGGCCCACGCCGATCAATGCCGAAACCCAGCCGGGGATCAGATCGCGCAAAGCCTCAACCTTGCCAATCAGCTGGGCAGGGATCATCGAACCGGCACCAAAGGCCGCAAGGACCAGCAATGTCGCCACGATCCAGACCAGATAGTACCACCACCGTGACGGTACTGGCGGCAGGGCGGCCCGCAACGCCTTGGACTCGCGCTGGTCCAGCGACCACCGCAGCAAGTTGATATAACGATCCATCCACGGACCGCCGCCATGCTCTTCCTGGCCGTGGGCCTTGAGGAAATAGGCGGCGACCATTGGCGTGATCATGCGCGCAACGGCCAGCGACATCAGCACCGAGACCACCACGGTCAGGCCGAAATTCTTGAAGAACTGGCCCGAAACGCCCGGCATCAGGCCGACCGGCAGGAACACGGCAACGATCGAGAAAGTGGTTGCGACCACCGCCAGGCCAATTTCGTCGGCCGCGTCGATCGAGGCCTGATAGGCGCTCTTGCCCATGCGCATATGCCGCACGATGTTCTCGATCTCCACGATCGCATCGTCGACCAGCACCCCGGCGACCAGGCCCAGCGCCAGCAGCGAAAGCGTGTTCAGGGTAAAGCCCATCAGGTCCATGAACCAGAAGGTCGGGATCGCCGAAAGCGGGATCGCAAGGGCTGAAATGACCGTGGCGCGCCAGTCGCGCAGGAAGAAGAACACCACGATAACCGCCAGGATGGCCCCTTCGACCATGGCCGAAATCGAGCTCTCATACTGGGCCTTGGTATAGTCGACCGAAGTGAACTGGCGGATGAATTTGATGCCGGGGTTCTCTTTCTCGATCTTCTTGATCTCGGCCGCGGCGCTATCATAGACCGACACGTCCGAGGCACCACGAGCGCGGGCGATGCCGAAGGTCACCACGGGCTTGCCGTCGGCCTTGCCCATGCTGGTAACCTCGCCATAGCTGTCCGAAACACGAGCGAAGTCGCTCAGCTTGACCGTCCGGCCGTTGCCCAGCGGGATATCGGTCTGCGACAGTTCATAAGCCGTCTCGGCATTGCCGAGCACGCGAACCGATTGGCGTGAACCCGCAATCTCGGCTCGGCCGCCAGCAGCGTTGACATTCAGCTGGCGCAGCTGGGCATTGACCTGGCTGGCGGTAATGCCCAGCGATTGCATCCGCGCCGGATCCAGCGTCACCGTGATTTCACGGTTGACCCCGCCACCCCGGTTGACGGACGCCATCCCGGGAATGTTGAGCAAGCGCTTGGTCACCGTATCATCGATGAACCACGACAATTGCTCGATCGTCATGTCGTCTGCCTGAACCGCCCAATAGGCAATCGGATCGGATGACGTCTGGGCCTTGACCACCTGCGGCTCAAGGATCCCGTCAGGCAGTTCACCCCGGGCCTGGTCAACCGCGTTCTTGACCTCGTTGACCGCCTCGTTGACGTCTTCGCCGATCTTGAACTCGATCATCGTCTGGCTGCGACCTTCAGACGCGGTGGAGCTGATCGATTGCACCCCGGAAATCGTCCGCACGGCGGATTCGACACGCTGGGTGATCTGGGTCTCGATCTCGGTCGGCGCCGCACCCGGCTGCGCGATCGAGACGATCACCATTGGAAATTCGACGTCCGGGTCGTTCTGAACTTCCATCTGGGCGAAGCTCATGATCCCGGCCAGCATCAGGCCGATGAACAGCACGATCGGCACAACCGGGTTGCGGATCGACCAGGCCGAGATGTTGCGGAAGTTCATCGTCAGATCCTGTCTTCAGCCAAAGGGCCGCTTACTGCTTCACAAGCTTGGGGTTGATCGTTTCGCCCGGCGAAAGGAAACCGCCCGCCCGCATCACGACCTGTTCGCTGCCGCTGAGGCCCTCGACCACGGCAATGCCATTGGCCGTGACCAGGCCGGTCTTGACGTTGCGCCGCTCAACCTTGTTGTTCTGGACCACGATGTAGACATAGCTGCCTTCGTTATCCGAGAGGATCGCAGACTCCGGCAGCATCGGTGCAACCACCGTCCCGGCCTTGATCACCGCCGTGGCGAAGCCGCCCGGTCGCAATTCAGGGGCATAGGGCAAGGCAATCCGGGCAATACCCTGGCGGCTCTGCGGGTCGATCACCGGGGCGGTCTGCCAGACCTGACCGGTAAACACCTTGGCACCGCCAACCGGGGTAACCTCGGCGCGCACACCATTGCTGACCTGGGCCAATTCGGTTTCGCCAACCAGCGCGCGCAGCTCCATCTCGCCACCCTTGGCAAGCCGGAACAGGACACCCGAACCGGCGCTGACCACCTGGCCAGGCTCAACCCTCCGCTCAAGCACCAGTCCGGCAGCCGGTGCGACCACGTTGAGACGACCAAGCTGGGCGTTGATCACGCCTAGCTGGGCTCCCGCAACGCGGACCTGGGCAGCCGCTGAATCGCGCTGTGCCGTCAGCCGGTCAATATCGGCCTTCGAGACGAAGCCACGCTCCACCAGCTTCAGCGCGCGATCCAGATTGGCCTGGGCCAGCTGGGCATTAGCGCGGGCAACCTCGATCTGCGCGGCCTGGCTGGCGCGTTGCTGGACCTGGACGGACCGGTCAATGACCGCCAGTACCTGACCTGCCGCGACCCATTGCCCCGGCTCAACCAGCACGGCAGCAACCTGGCCGCCTTCACCGGGCACACCGACCGGCAATTCGCGCCGGGCAGCCAGCGTGCCCGTGACATTGATCGCGCCTTCAATGGTGCCGCGCCCCGGCGCAACAACCGAAACCACCGCCGCCTGCGACTTCTTGTCACCGGCGGTCCCGGCATCGTCGCCGCTATGGGTCAGGAACCAGATCGCGATCAGCCCAGCCAGGACGGCCAGACCGATCATCCACAGCTTGCGCCGCGACTGCCGCTCTTCCTCGGCATCGCCCATCAGGACCGACGCGGGGTCAGTCACCGCCTGGTCTTCTGCTGCAATCCGCGTGTCGTAGTTCATGGCCAGGCCTGCCCCATCTTGCATCGCTGCCGGGCCAGCGAACAGTCACGGCGACTGCACCGGCCTTTTGGCGCTGTATTACTCTGCTATATCACTTCCGGCAAGTCCGCAGGGCGGCAGGCCAGTCGAAGCGTTTTTAACCGGACTGACCCATAGGCTTCGCCGTGCTGCAACGCAACGCAATGGTCGGCAAACGGCAGATGCAGTTCGGCGAAATGCGCAGGCCGGTCTGTGCCAAAGCAAAGCCCCGGAACCACCGTGGTGGCCCGGAGCAGCTTTGTATAAAGGCAGCCAGCCTCTTATCAGTACTTTAGCTGACGCTCATAAAGATCGCGGTAATGCTGGATCCGAGTGACGCGCAGCCCCTGCATGCCCGAACGGTCGACCGCCCGCTGCCACGATGCAAATTCCTCCAGCGTCAGGCTATAGCGCTCGCAGACCTCGTCGATCGTTAACAGACCGCCATTGACGGCCGCCACAACCTCGGCCTTGCGGCGCACGACCCAACGCGTGGTGGTCGGCGGGGGTAGCGAATCGATGGTCAGCGGCTCGCCGAGCGGGCCAATCACCATTGCGGGTCGAATTTTCTGGTTCTCGATCATGTTCATCCTCGGCCACCGCGGCCCGTGTCGGCAACGGCAGCAACAGCAATTCCCATGACGGCTTTGCCATCTGCTGAATCACTTGGGTTAACATCGCGTGAGGCCTGCCAGCCTTCCGCCGGCGCATGCGAAGATCGAGACCCGAACGATCCTCCAAGCAGCCGCAAATCATGGATTTCAGCCCGGATCAGCTCGACCCGGGCAGCATGGGCCGCCTGCAGCCGCGCACTGAGCGCATGCCAATCGCAGCGCCCGGTGACAGTCCCTTCACCAACGGGCATCACCCGTTCGCGGAGGCTTGCAATGAGGTCCTTGCCGAATTCCATGGGCGCCGTTCTAGCGCGATAAGGTCAACAGCCCGTAAAGCCGCGGTTTACCCAATGGTCATCGACCTTACCGGAATTTGTCGGCTTAGCCTGCGGCTTTTTGCAAGGCCTGCGCGAAGTGTGTAAGGCGCGCCGCAATGGTTCAGGCACCCTCCACAACCCCCGACCCTGCAGCGCTGTTCCAGCTGGATGGCCCGGCCGCCGGCAAGCGGATCGTGGTTGCCATGTCTGGCGGGGTCGATAGCTCGGTCGTCGCCGCGCTGGCCGCACAAAGCGGCGCAGAAGTGATCGGCGTGACCCTGCAGCTTTACGATTCCGGAGCCGTCGCTGCCCGCAAGGGTGCCTGCTGCGCTGGCGACGACATTCGCGATGCCCGGGCTGTGGCTGATCGCCTTGGCATCCAGCATTATGTCATCGACCATGAATCCGCCTTTCGCGAAGAAGTGGTTGAGCAGTTTGCCGATGAATACCTGGCCGGACGCACCCCGATCCCGTGCATTCGCTGCAACATGGGGCCAAAGTTTACCGACCTGTTCCGCATGGCTCGCGAATTCGGGGCAGATTGCCTGGCCACCGGACATTACGTCCGGCGGGTGATCGGACCGGCCGGCCCGGAATTGCATCGCGCGCTCGATCCCGCGCGTGATCAGTCCTACTTCCTCTACGCGACGACCGATGCGCAGCTCGATTACCTGCGCTTCCCGCTCGGCGGCCTACCCAAGCCGCAGGTCCGCGCGCTGGCCGAAGCCGCCGGACTGCGCACCGCGGCCAAGCCTGACAGCCAGGACATCTGCTTTGTCCCGGATGGCGATTATGCCCGAATCGTGAAAGCGGTGCGCCCTGAAGGGGTCCGTCCCGGGGCGATCGTTCACGTCGAAAGTGGTGCCGTGCTGGGCCAGCACGAGGGCGTGATCCATTTCACGGTCGGCCAGCGACGCGGTCTAGAAATCGGCGGCCAGCCCGAACCGCTTTATGTCGTCGGGATCGACGCGGCGACGGCAGAAGTCAGGGTCGGACCGCGTCACCTGCTGGCGGTCAGCGCCGCCAAAATCATTGAGACCAATCGGATCGGCCCTCTGCCGACCGGCCCCTTGCTGGCCAAGGTCCGCTCGCTCGCCAAACCGGTTCCGGTGGCTCTGGATGGCCCGCTTGGTGACGGGGCAAGCACTATGATCCGCTTTGCAACGCCCGAATATGGGGTCGCGCCGGGACAGGCAGCGGTACTCTATGCCGGCGATCGGGTCATTGGCGGCGGCTGGATAGCAGGGACCGTAGCCTAGACTGGCTGAGCAATCAGGCTGAGGCCGCTGGCGGGGAATTTGACCGCCCCCAGGCTTTGCGCAAGGGCGCATTGCCCCGGAGCAACGGCTTCGCCGGCAACGCTCAGACTACAATTCAGCGGCACCACGAACAGTGGCCCGGCATAGCGGCCCATTGTTTCGGGGTCAGGCCTGCCATCGATACGGTCGAGCCGGAAGTATGGGCCGCTGACAAGGCTGGCCCCGCCAGTCGCCGCCAGACGCCGGTGATGCTCCAGCGGATAGGGCTTGCGCAGGGCAACGGCGACCCCTTCCTCGATATGCAGCTCGCGCGGGCGGCCGTAGTCATACAGCCGATATGTGATGTCCGAGTTCTGCTGAACCTCGACAAGAGTGATCCCGCTGCCGATCGCATGGACGGTATTGGCAGGAATATAGAAGAAGTCTCCTGCGCTGACGGGGTGCCAGGTCAACAGCTGTTCGATCGATCCGTCCTGCATGGCAGAGCGCAGCGTGGCGGCATCGACCTCGCGCTCCAAACCAATCGCCAGCCGTGCTTCGGGTTCGGCATCCAGGACCAGCCAGCATTCTTCCTTACCCTGCCGTCCCAGGCCGATCGCCGCGGTCTGATCGTCAGAAGGGTGGCACTGGACCGAGAGCTTCTCACTCGTGAAAATATACTTGATCAACAGACTGTCGAGCGTAGGCGGCGGCTCGAACCAGACCTCTCCAATGGCTTCATCCGCAGCACCGCCAAAGGCAGGGGGCAAGTCCGTCCGACCCCAGGGCTTCGCGACAGAGCGCGTCGACAGCAGGGTCACTGGTTGAGGGCTCCATCAAGCTTGCCGACGCGCTGCGTTCCGGCGTGGCTTGTCACCAGGATTTCGTCGCCATCGACAACAATCACAACGTCTTCCAACCCAATCACCGAAACCCGCGGTCCATCGCTGGTGACCAGGACATTGCGGCAGTCCACCAGTTCAGCCCGGCCCTGGATACTGTTGCCCGCAGCATCGCGATCCAGCGCCCGGTGCAAGGCATCCCAGCTGCCGATATCCGACCAGCCCATGTCGACCGGAACCATGGCCGCGCGATCCGT
>JBEEIN010000192.1:0-5216 GCA_041169825.1 Pseudomonadota bacterium | reverse complement strand
GTCACGATCAAGAGCCACCACAACGTCGGCGGCCTGCCCGAACGCATGAACATGCAGCTGGTCGAACCGCTGCGCGAACTGTTCAAGGACGAAGTGCGCGAGCTAGGCCGTGAACTGGGCTTGCCCGATGTCTTCGTGGGCCGCCACCCCTTTCCGGGGCCGGGCCTGGCGATCCGCATTCCGGGTGAGGTCACCCGCGAACGCTGCGATATCCTGCGCAAGGCCGATGCGATCTATCTGGAAGAAATCCGCAACGCCGGGCTTTATGATGCGATCTGGCAGGCCTTTGCCGTCCTGCTGCCGGTCAAGACCGTCGGCGTGATGGGCGATGGCCGCACCTACGATTCGGTTTGCGCCTTGCGCGCCGTGACCAGCACTGATGGCATGACGGCTGACATCTACCCGTTCGACGCCGCCTTCCTCTCGCGCTGCGCGACCCGCATCATCAACGAGGTCAAGGGCATCAACCGCGTGGTCTATGACTATACGTCAAAGCCGCCCGGCACGATCGAGTGGGAGTGATCCCACCGGCCCAAAGACCGGGCTGACGAGGCTGACCCCTGCGGCCTAGGGGCGTGGGATGGAATGGATCCCCACCCGCGCCGCCGGCCTGGCTCGCCTGGCCGAATTTGTCCCGGCCGCGGGGCGCGCCTATGCCGATCGGCGCAACCTTGATCTGGGGCCGCAGGACCGGTCGAACGTCTCGGCCCTCTCGCCCTGGCTGCGGCGGCGCCTGATCACCGAGGAAGAGGTCGTTACGGCGGTCTTGCGCCAGCACAGCGCGGCAGCGGCTGAGAAGTTTATCCAGGAAGTGGCCTGGCGGACCTATTGGAAGGGCTGGCTTGAACTGCGACCGGCCATGCTTGATCGGTTCAACGCCGATCGGATTGCCCTGAAGGCCGAACTTGCAAGGGATCGCGCCCTCGCCGCCCGCTTTGCCCGCGCCACTGATGGGGCCACCGGGATCGCCTGTTTCGACACTTGGGTGGAAGAACTGCGCAGCTTGGGCTGGCTGCACAACCATGCGCGGATGTGGTTTGCCAGCGTGTGGATCTTCACCCTGGGCCTGCCGTGGCAGCTGGGGGCAGACTTCTTTTACAAGCACCTGCTGGATGCCGATCCGGCGTCCAACACGCTCTCGTGGCGGTGGGTGGCGGGACTGCATACTCCAGGGAAGCACTACCTTGCCCGCGCCGAGAACATCGCCCGCAACACGGCCGGGCGGTTTGCGCCCTATGGCCAGCTCAACGAAACGGCGCTGCCGCTGGCTGAAGCAGAGCCTCCCTTGCCCGCCGCACCGCTGATCGCCGCGCAGCGCCACACTGGCGGCACCTATGCGCTCTTGCTGACCGAGGAAGACCTTCATCCGGAAAGCTGGGATCTGGCGGGAGAGGTGGCGGCCATCGCTATCCTGCCATCGGCCACGGTTGCGGCGCCAGGCAGCCCGGCTGCGCGGTTCTCGATGACGGCGCTTGATGATGCCGCCGCACGGGCGGAAGCCCATTTTGGCGCGCGCTGCACGACAATGGCGGCAGGCGACCTGCCCGCATGGCTCGCGGGGCTGGGCCTGTCGACACTGGTCACCGCCGAAGCACCCACCGGCCTGATCCGCTGGCAATTAAACGATCTGGCAGTCCGGCTTGGCGAAGCTGGCGCGCGGCTGATCCAGCTGCGCCGGGCCTGGGATCACCTGCTCTGGCCGCGGGCAACGGCTGGGTTCTTCAAGCTCAAGACCCGCCTTCCAGACGTTATCGAGCAGCTCGCCCTCGATCCCGCGCGACCAAGCCTGCTCTAACTATTGGAGGCAGCGAGGCTTTGCCTGCCGCCTAGCGCTCTGCGGCGCAGAGGATTCGACCCTGTGGATAACTTGCGGTAAACAGAAGGCTCAGGCGATTCGCCTAAATGGTCGGCGCCAGTGCCACATTCTCTCTGGGGAGGAGAGGGTAATTGAGCTTTGAAGATTACAAGAGCCTGGTTGCGCAGAGCGAAAGCGTGGGTGCCGCGCTGATGTGCGCGCGGGTGGCCAATAACGTTTCGCTAGAGGAAATGGCCGCACGGACCAAGGTTAGCATGCGCTTCCTGCGCGCGCTTGAGGCTGATGATTTTTCGGTCTTTGCCAGCCGCATCTACATCATGGGTTTTGCCAAGGCCTATGCCAAGGTTGTCGGGCTCGACATCGAAGGCGTGGTGGCCTCGCTGCGGCGGCAGTTGGCGGCGCAGTAACTACAGCACTGAGTGGTCCGCCCGAAGCTCAGGGGCGGAACACCACCCCGGTCATCGCTTCGGACTTGTCCCACAGCGCCGCGGCCAGGGCTTCGTCGCGGATATGCGGCCAGACTCCGCTGATAGGTGGGGGAGGATCGCCCGCCAATGTGCCGATGTTGCAATCCTCGCAATAAACCCCGCCCTTGCTTGCCAACAGGGGGGAGGTGGCGCACCAGACCGATGTGGATGCCCCCTCGGCCGGGCTCTTGAACATCGGGTGGACCGCGCCGTCCGCATCGAACCAGCCCATTGCCTTTTGTTCGTCCATTGTCAGGTGGCGCTGCAAAGGGGTGACAATCCCGCCCGGATGGACGGCAAAGGCCCGCACGCCGTGAGCCGCGCCCAGCTTGTCGAGCTGCAGGGCGAACAGCGCGTTGGCGGACTTGGCCTGGCCATAGGCCAGCCACTTGTCATAATCGCGATGCTCGAAATTGGGGTCCTCGATCGACAGGCCGTTAAGGCGGTGGCCGATTGACGAGACCGAGACCAGCCGCGCGCCGCCTGCTGCCGTGAGCAGCGGCCAGAGCCGCGCGGTCAGCTGGAAATGGCCGAGGTGGTTGGTGGCAAATTGGCTTTCATAGCCACGCGCATCGCGGGCCAGCGGGCAGGCCATGATCGCGGCATTGTTGATGACAATGTGCAGCTGCCCGGTGCGGCGCGCCACGTCTTCGGCGCAGGCGTCAATCGAGGACGGATCGGAAAGGTCCAAGGGCAGGATTTCAATCGCGCCGGCCACATCGGCCAGGTCCTCTTTCGCCTTGTCGGGCCGCCGCGCGCCGACCAGCACCCGTGCGCCGGCCGCGGCAAGGGCGCGGACCACTTCGGTGCCAAGACCGGAATAGCCACCGGTGACGAAGGCGGTCTTGCCGGTCAGGTCAATGCCGTTGACCACCTCCAGTGCCGTGGAGCGGTAACCAAACGGGGAATCGATCGGGGCTTGGGCGGTGGTCATGCTGAACTCCCAATGGCTTAGGGCTTCAGAGGGTGCGGCCCGAAGCCCGGCTTGGCAAGGGGCAATTGCCCGGTCAGGCCGCCAGCGGCGTCCGGACCTCGATCTGCTCGATCGCCGCCTTCAGTTCTGCCAGGGCTTGTGGGGCAAGGGCATGTTCAAACAGGGTCAGGTGGCGCAACAGGCTGCGCCGCACCGCCCCGGTGCCGCTGGCGGTCGCTTCACCGCGTTCGCGCTCATGTTCAAGCCCATAGCGGAGCAGGATCGTGGCGTTGATCGCCAGGTCGGGCAGGCGCGCGGCGGGCAGGTCCAGCAATCCGGCGGAGACCAGGGCCCCCAGGTGCGCCTCAAGCTGGCGATAGGTCTCGCGGGTCCAGACTGCGGCATGGTCGGCGATGATGGCGGTGTGGTCGCCATAGGCGGGCTGGTCGCGATAGAGGAACCGGAAGTCGCGCAATTCGCCCATGATCGCGCCAAGCAAGCGGACATAGGCGGCAACAGGATCGCCTTGCGGCACCAGCTTGAGCCGGGCCTCGATTGCGACGGCATAACGCAGGCCGATCGCATCGAGCAGCGCCCGCTTGGTCTTGAAATGGTACCACAGATTGCCCTCGGCCATGCCAAGGTGCTCGGCCAGCGCGGCGGTTGTCACCGCGCCATAGCCCACTTCGTTGAACAGGCGCAGCGCCGTGGCAATGATCCGGTCGCGAGTCTTCATCAGTAGCGCGATAGCTCTACCGTCAGCGATTTGTAACCGTGGACGAAGCAGGCCGGGACTCGGGTCGGCTCGCCGATCACATTGGCGCGCAGGCGCCGCTTGGCCATTTCCTCCAGCAGGGTGACCAGCTGCAATTCGGCCACCCGCGCGCCCACGCAGCGGTGGATGCCATAGCCGAATGAAAGGTGGCGCCGGGCGTTTTCCCGGTCGACCCGGATGTGTTCGCCGTCGGGAAAGACCTTCTCGTCACGATTGGCGGAAATGTACCACATCACCACCTTGTCGCCTTTTTTCATGGCCACCCCGTCAACCTCGGTATCCTCTTCGACTGTCCGGCGCATATGGGCCAGGGGGGTCTGCCAGCGGATCAGTTCCTGCACCGCATTGGGGATCAGGACGGGGTCCGCCTCCAGCTTGGCGCGTTCCTCAGGGTATTTGTTCAGGCCATAGGCAAAGGCCGACATCGAATTACGGGTGGTGTCGTTTCCGCCCACGATCAGCAGAATCAGGTTGCCGATAAACTCCTGCTCGCTCATTTGGCTCATCGCGTCGGAACGCATCATGACCGAGATCAGGTCCTTGCCGGGATTGGCGGCCTTTTGCTGCCACAATCCTGCAAAGGCCATGCCCATTTCGGTCAGCGCGGCAACACGCTGCAACATGCCCTCAGAGCTGTGGACCCGCTCAATATCCCCGCCGATGTCCGACCATTCGGTCAGCTTTTGGCGCTGCTCCCACGGGAAATCGAACAGCTTGGCCAGCATCCCGGTGGTCAGTTCGATCGAGACCCTTTGCACCCAGTCAAACGGCGCACCGATCGGCAGGCTGTCGAGCACCTCGCCGGTCCGGATCCGGACCTCCTCCTTCATCGCCGCCACTTCGCTCGGCCCGAATGAAGGGGCAATCGTGCGGCGCTGGGCGGTGTGATCGGGCGGATCCATGGCGATGAACATCGGCATGCGCACTTCGTGCTCAATCGGCGTTTCAGGATCGAAGGCGATGGAGATGCCCCCGTAGGTCCAGCTGGAAGAAAAGATCTTCGGCAGCGCCTCGATATGGACGATCGGCTTATAGGTGCTGACCGACCAATAGGGGCCAAAGGCGGAATCGGTCACATAATGGATCGGCGCTTCGGCCCGGAGCTGGCGAAAGACGGGTTCAAAGGTGTTCTCGGCATAGAGTTCAGGGCGCGAGACATCGAACGGATCGGCTTTGGAACTGTGTGCAGCGGTGGCCATGGCATCCTCTCCCAAATCCCTTTTTAGGGTATGCACCCTATGTGCG
>JBEEIN010000191.1:0-3987 GCA_041169825.1 Pseudomonadota bacterium | reverse complement strand
TTGCCCGAAACGCACTTCAGCCCGGCTTCGATCACCTCCCACTTGGAGCTGTCGATCATCACCGGAACGCGGGCAATATCAGGCTCGGCGGCGATCAGCTTGAGGAAGGTGGTCATGGCGTGGACCGCATCGAGCAGCCCCTCATCCATGTTCACGTCGATCACCTGCGCGCCGTTCTCAACCTGCTGACGCGCGACTTCAACCGCCTTGGCATAGTCACCCGCCAGGATCAGCTTCTTGAACGCGGCCGAGCCGGTGACATTGGTGCGCTCGCCAACATTGACGAAGCGGGCAGAGGTTTGGGCGGTCATGGGATCAGGCTGCCATCACAAAGGGTTCAAGACCGGCAAGGCGGGTCGCCGCATCAAGCTGCGGAATTTTGCGCGGCGGCAGGCCTGCGGCAGCCTTGGCAATGGCCGCGATATGAGCCGGGGTGGAGCCGCAGCAGCCGCCCAGCACGTTGACCTGGCCCGCCTCAGCCCATTCGCGGACCAGCGCGGCGGTCTGTTCGGGCAGCTCGTCATACTGGCCCAGTTCATTGGGCAGGCCGGCGTTGGGATAGACCATGATCGCGGCATCGGCGATCGCGCTGAGCGCCCGGACGTGCGGACGCAGCTGGGTTGCTCCGAACGAGCAGTTGAGCCCGATCGTCAGCGGCTTGGCATGGCGCACTGCATACCAGAAGGCTTCCACTGTGTGGCCCGACAGGTTGCGGCCCGAAAGGTCGGTCAACGTCATCGACAGCATGATCGGCACTTCGCGGCCCAGCGCGCGTTCAACCTCGCGCACGGCCATGATCCCGGCCTTGGCGTTAAGCGTGTCGAACACGGTTTCGATCAGGATGAAATCGGCCCCGCCCTCAACCAGCGCGGCAACCTGCTGGCGATAGACATCGACCAGCTCGTCCCAGTCGATCTCGCGAAAGCCGGGGTCGTTGACATCGGGTGAGAGCGAGAGGGTCTTGTTGGTCGGTCCGACCGCCCCCGCCACAAACCGCGGGCGGCCATCCTGTGCGAATTCATCGGCCACGCGCCGCGCCAGGCGGGCGCTCTCCACATTAATCTCGCGCACCAGATGCTCGGCGCCATAGTCGGCCTGGCTGATCCGGTTGGCGGAAAAGGTATTGGTCTCGGCAATGTCGGCCCCCGCGGCAAAATAGGCGCGGTGAATCGCCTCGGGCACATCGGGGCGCGTGATCGCCAGGATATCGTTGTTGCCCTTCTGGTCCTTGGCCAGGCCAAGCGACCCGGCATAGTCCGCCTCGGTCAGCTTGCGCTGCTGGATCTCGGTCCCGAACGCCCCGTCGGTGATCAGGATGCGCTTGGCCGCCTCGGCCAGAAAGAGTTCGCGCGGGGTCATATCTCGGTCTCCGGACGCAGGCCGAGCAGGTGGCAGATCGCATAGGACAGCTCAGCCCGGTTGAGGGTGTAGAAGTGAAAATTGCGCACCCCGCCGGCATAGAGCCGGCGGCAGAATTCGGCGGCAACCGTGGCGGCGACCAGCTGACGCGCGGCAGGCTTTTCATCCAGCCCTTCGAACAGCTGGCCCAGCCATGCTGGCACCGCGGTGCCGGTCATCGCGCTCATCCGCTGGATCGCCGCGAAATTGGTTACAGGCATGATCCCCGGCACGATTTCGGCATCGATCCCGGCGGCAAGACAAGCGTCCTGAAAGCGGAAGAAGGTATCGGGTTCAAAGAAGAACTGGGTGATCGCTCGGCTAGCCCCGGCATCGAGCTTGCGCTTGAGGTTGTCGAGGTCCGCCGCCGGGCTTGCCGCATCCGGGTGCGTTTCGGGATAGGCGCTGACCGACAGCTCGAACGGATGAATCTGACGCAGGCCGGCAACCAGTTCCACCGCATTGGCATAGCCCTGCGGATGCGGTTCGAACTTGCTGGCACCGCCCGGCGGATCGCCGCGCAGGGCAACGATGTGGCGCACCCCGGCTTCCCAGTAAGCATGAGCCACTTCGGCGATGTCGTCCTTGGTCGCTTCAACGCAGGTCAGGTGAGCGGCGGCGGGAATGCTCGTCTCACGCGTGATCCGGGCAACGGTGTTGTGGGTCCGCTCACGGGTGGTGCCGCCTGCGCCATAGGTCACCGATACGAACCGCGGGTTGAGCGGCGCCAGCGTCAGGACCGAATCCCACAGCGTTTCTTCCATCTTCTCGGTCTTGGGCGGGAAGAATTCGAAGGATACGCCGATGTCACCGGGCAGGCCGGCGAACAGGGGATCGGCATGGGCCAGCCGGGTTTCGCTCGCTTGGTTCATGGCGCGACTGCCTTTGCAACTTTGGGCAGGGCCGCGGGCGCACGGCGCGCGGTCCAGATTTTTACGGTCAACGGCTGGCCTGGCAGGGCAACCGGGGCGGCGGGGACGAACCCGGCATCGCTCAGCAGGCCCAGCATCTGTTCATCGGTAAAGCCAAGCCGCGCGTGGGCATGGGCGGTGCGCAGTTCTTCGCGATCATGCGCCGCGAAGTCGACAATTGCCAGCACCCCGTCTGCGCGGGTGACGCGGGCGGCTTCGGCCAGAACGATCTCTGGGGCCTGGGCATAGTGCAGCACCTGATGGAACAGCACGGTGTCAAAGCTCTGCTCGGCAAAGGGCAACCGTGCAAAATCGCCCTGGACCAGGCCATAGGCTTCGGGCGGCAGGCGCTGCAGTCGGGCGCGGGCGATCCGCAGCATCTCCGGACTGTTGTCCAGGCCGGTGACGTGGGCCGCGCGCGGGGCAAACAGTTCGGCCATGCGCCCCGTGCCGGTGCCGATATCCAGCAGCTGGCCGAGCGACCCGTCGCCCAGCGCCCGGTCGAGCGCGGCCTCAACCGGGCCATCGGGTGAATGGAGACTGCGCAGGGTATCCCACTCGGCCGCGTGGCGGGCGAAGTAGCTGGCGGCGCTGCTTTCGCGCGCAGCGCGGATCGCGGCCAGGTGGCGGCGATCCTCCTGACAACGTGCTGCGAAAGCGGCATCGCCCTCTTCTGCCACGGCCAGCAGGCGCGCGACGGCGGCCCCCAGCGGCGGCGCCCGATCCTCACCAATCGCGCTGCGCAGGAACACCCACGAGCCTTCCTTGCGACGTTCGGCGAGGCCAGCATCGCACAGGATCCGGACGTGGCGCGAAACACGCGGCTGGCTTTGTCCGAGCACCTGTGCCAATTCGCCCACGGCCAGCTCCATATGCGCCAGCAGCCGCATGATCCGCAGCCGGGTTGGGTCCGCCAGAGCGCGCAGGGTCGGGTCAATCTTCATCGCGAGCATCATATAAAGAAATCTTTATATGTTATCAACCGCGCATTCGCAGCGGTGGAACGATGGCGCACTGCAGTTGGCACCATCCGCGCAAAGGCGTAAAAGGGCTCAGGATTCGCAAGGCTTTGCCTTTGGCCGCTGCTGAGAGATTGTCCATGAAGAAGATCGCTTTCGCTACCCTCCTTTCCGCCAGCTTCGCGCTTGCTGCCTGCGGCAGCTCCGACAGCGCCAATGAAGCGGCATCGCCTGACAACGTCGAAATGCCTGCCGAAGAAGCGGTTGGCGGGATCGACGCGGCGGCAACCCCGGCGGCGGATGCGGCAGCCACGGAAACCGGCGCGGCCAGCGATGCCGCGACTGCTGCAGCCAGCACCGGCGCTACGCCGACGGCGGCGGCTGCCACAGGCGTTCCGGCTGGCGATGGTTCGCCACCGCCTGCGAAGAAGTAAGCCTTGCGCAAGCTTCCGCTCGCTCTCGTGCTTGCCGCGCTGGCCCTGGCTGGCTGCGGCAAGTCGGCAGAGGATCCGGGCAAGGGCGGGCTAACCGCGAGCGAGGCCAAGGCGCTGGATGAAGCGGCCGAGATGCTCGATGCCCAGCGCCTCCCGCCCGCGGCAGCTGCATCGACCAGCCCAACGGCACCGGCCGCCAAGCCGTAATCAGTCGAAGCTAACTTTTCCGCGCCCGGCCTTGATTGCGCCGCGGCGTTTCTTGCCCGCCAGCCGCTCGGTCTTGCC
>JBEEIN010000190.1:0-4434 GCA_041169825.1 Pseudomonadota bacterium | reverse complement strand
GTTGGGCGTAGTCCGCCTTCATCGGCTTGCCGACATTGTCGTGCCAGGAGGTCCACATCTCCTTCAGCTCATCGGGATTGCGGCTGGAACCCATCCGCTCCTCGATGTCGCTGCCGTTGATCGGTTGACCGTTGAGCGTGCCCTTGCCCTTGCCATAGATGCCCTGCATCCTGGCCTTGATCGTGGCCATTTCCTGCGCCGCGCCTTCACGGGTCGGGGCCGGCAGGGTGATCGCCGTGCGCATCCGGTCCAGCTTGCGATCGGTATCGTAAGAGAGGTTGGGCGTCTGCGCATACTTGGCCGCCTGCAGCGCATTATTGACGCTCATCGTCGTGATCGCGGCATCGGCCCGCGCGGTCAGGGCTTCGGTGTCCTGGTTGATGTAGGTTTCATAAACCCAACCAGCCTGGCCGGCCTCGATCACAGCCCGGTTAAAGTCCTTCTCCGCCTTGGCAACGAAGGCATCAGCCTCAGCCTGCGGAGGTTTGGCATCCTGCGCAACGGCAGGTGCGGTCACCAGCGCCGTTGCCAGCGCGGCGAGCGAAACGATCCTCTTCATCGGGTCCATCCTCATCAAAAATTCCACGACCAATAAGTCGTTGCGGCTAACGCTGGCGAGGCCAATCGCGCCGGTCAAGCACCGATCTGCCAATGCCTTCAGGCCAGCAGGAAATCCCGGATCGCAATGCCGAGTTCCGGCTTGGTCACGCAGCTCATGTGGGTGCCGGGCACAGTCACCAAGGTTGCATTCGGCAGGGCCTCAGCCAACAGGTCGGGTGAACCGTTGTCGCGGTCCTGGTCCCCATTGACCACCAGCGTGGGCATGGTCAGTGCGGCCAGCGCGGTTGGATCAGTATCGCTGAAGGTCTGGAGCAACAGCCGGGCCGCCACGCGATCCACCTTCATCGTCTTCATGAAAGAGACGGCTGGGAACGCCGGATCACCGTGCTTCACCTCTTCGAACCTGTCGATCGCATCGGTGAAATAGGCGGCGCGGCCGGTCCAGCCGGCCAGACCCTCCAGCCCCATCCCGCCCAGCGCCAGCCGGCGCGGACGCAGCCCGTTGATCACCGCGCGGACCGAAGTGCGCGCACCCAGCGAGAAACCGACGAGGTCAAATTCGGTCAGCCCGAGCGCGTCCACCAGCGCGATCACATCACGCGCCAGCACATCCGGCGGATAGGCCGCCGGGTCATGTGGCTTGCCGCTTTCACCGTGGGCGCGCAGGTCCGGCATCAGGCATTCGAACCCCGCATCGGCCAGCAATTGCGCCTGGCCCCAGTTCATCCAGTTCATCTGCGCGCTGGAAAACAAGCCATGCAGCAACACGACCGGGCGGCCAGAACCAAGCCGGTGGAGCGCCAGCGGCGTTCCATCAAATGACTGAATGTGATCCATTAAATCAAAACCTCAACCTTTCTTGAGGTGTCGCCTGCCAAGCAATTCGGCAATCTGGACGGCGTTAAGCGCGGCGCCCTTGCGGAGGTTATCCGAAACGCACCACAGCGACAGCCCATTGTCGACGGTTGAGTCCTCGCGAACCCGCGAGACGAAGGTCGCGCCATCGCCAACGCATTCGACGGGGGTGACGTATCCGCCGTCTTCGCGCTTGTCGATCAGCATCACACCCGGGGCTTCGCGCAGCAGATGCTGGGCCTGTTCAGCGCTGATCTCATCCTCGAACTCTAGGTTGACCGCCTCGGAGTGACCAACGAAGACCGGCACGCGCACGCAGGTTGCGGTCACCTTGATCTTCGGATCGAGGATCTTCTTCGTCTCCACCACCATCTTCCATTCTTCCTTGGTCGAGCCATCATCCAGGAAGCTATCGATATGCGGGATCACGTTGAAGGCGATCTGCTTGGTGAACTTCACCGGTTCGCTGCTGTCGCCCACGAAGATGTTGCGGCTCTGCTCGAACAGTTCGTCCATGCCTTGCTTGCCGGCGCCGGAAACCGACTGGTAGGTCGCCACGACCACCCGCTTGATCTTCGCCGCATCGTGGAGCGGCTTCAGCGCCACGACCAGCTGGGCGGTCGAGCAATTGGGATTGGCAATGATCATCTTGGCCTTGTAGCCGTCAATCGCATCCGGGTTCACCTCGGGCACGATCAGCGGCACGTCCGGATCCATCCGGTAGAACGAGCTGTTATCGATCACCACACAGCCAGCCGCAGCGGCTTTGGGCGCATAGACCTTCGAGACATCCGATCCGGCGGCGAACAGGGCGATGTCCCAACCGGCAAAATCGAAATGTTCGACGTTGCGGACCTTGAGCATCCTGCCGGTCTCGCCGAATTCGATCTCATCGCCAGTCGAGCGCGAAGAGGCGACCGCAGCCAGTTCCTCGATCGGGAACTCCCGCTCGGCCAGAACATTCAGCATCTCGCGACCGACATTCCCGGTCGCGCCGACCACTACCACCCGGTAACCCATGGCTTACTCCTGTTGAATGGCGCTGCGGCTAAACCGGCTGACCGGTGTTGTCCACCGGCAGCGCATCAAAGGCTACCGTCATGCGAGGCGCGCTGCTGACGAAGGGTGTGGTGCCGTGCCACATATAGGACGGAAAGAGGACCAGGTACCCTTCCTGCGGCTGAACCACCCGGCGTGGCGCGAGGTCGAGCCCAAGCGCCGCATCGGGCACACCAAACGCCAGCGCCCCCTGCCCTTCGCCAGCCGCAACTTCGGGCGGCAGGTTGACGTAATAGGCACTGCTGAGCCAGCCCGCAGGGTGGATGTGGCTGATATGATAGCCGGACGAGGCGAGTCGAACCGACCACGAGGTCGGAAAACCGACGCGCCCGGTGATCCGCCCCAGGAAGGGATGCCCCGGTTCGGGCCGGAGCGCGGCCAGCCGCTGTTCGATCGCCGCCTTGGTCGCCCGGGCCAAGCCGGTGATCACCGGATCATCTGCTTCAAACAAGTTGCCGCGGGTCTGAATGCCGCCGCGCAGCGACTGGTCCGCCGGGTGGGCTGCCAGCTTATGCCGGGCCTCAAGCGTGCCCAGCAACCGGGGATCAAGCCCGAGGTCGATCGGCATTACCAGGTTTTCGTAATCGCAGAGCCAGTGCTCACGCTCGTCATCGAGCAGGCGCCAGGCGATGCTGAGCAGCGCCCAGGCCGACTGATCCTTTGGTAGTAGGCGCGCCGCCTGCTCAGCCGCCGCCGCTGCCCCCGCTGGGTCACCCTTGCGGAGCAGGATATGCGCTCTGATCGTGTGTGCGGGCGGATAGGTTGGCTCGCCGACCAGGGCCGCATCAATCTTTGCCAGCGCCTCGTCATCGCGGCCCATCGCTGACAGCGCATTGGCGACGAAGCTGACGATCATCGTGTCACTGCCGAAGCGGGCCTCCGCCCGTGCGGCAAGGTCCAGCAACTGGTCCCACAGCTGGTGGCCGCGGGCGATGGCCATCGCCTCAACCCACAGCGCACCCGAATGCGGCGCGCGCAACAGCGCATCACGCAGGCTATCCAGTGCCTGCTCACCGCGGCCCAGCTGAGGCAACAGACTGGCCATCGCGGTGTGCGGCTCCAACAGTTCCGGCTTGGTTCGCACGGCGTCGCGATAGGCGGCCAGCGCCTCATCGAACCGACCCGCATCGGCCAGCAGATGACCGCGCATGGTGGCTGTTTCGCCCAGCTGCAAGCCTTCCGCCCAGGTCCGCTCAATCTCAGCAAGCGCGGCATCGGACTGACCGCACTTGCGCAGTTCCACCGCCAGGTTGTGGCGAGCGATCCGGTCGGCAGGGTTGGCCGCAAGCTGTTGCTGCAAGGCCGCCACCTGCGCCGGTGAGCCGGTGGGACCGATACCGAAGTTCATGGCTTCACTCCGTGGCGTTCAAGGAAGGCGAAGATCGAGTTCCACAGGTGGGTACCGATCTTGGGTCCGCCCACCCGGTGCGTATAGCCCGGGTAGAGCATCATTTCGAACGGGACGACCTCGCTCTGCATCTTTGCGATAAGGGCCGATGAGTTTTCGAACACAACGTTGTCATCCGCCATGCCGTGGATCAGCAGCAGCGGGTCACTGATCTTGTTTGTGTCGTCCATGGCATTGGACTTGGCATAGGCACCGGCATCGGCCTTCGGATCACCCATGTAGCGTTCGGTGTAATGGGTATCGTAAAGTTCCCACTTGGTCACAGGCGCGCCGGCGATCCCGGCGGCATAGACTCCCGGGTTGGCCTGCAACATCTTGAGTGTCATGTAGCCGCCATAGGACCAGCCATAAGTCGCGATCTTGTCCCCAGCCACAAAGGGAAGGGTCTTGAGGTACTGCGCCCCCGCCAGTTGGTCGGCCACTTCAACGCCACCCATGGCCCGATAAATCTGCTTCGAGAAATCGACCCCGCGATTGTCCGAACCACGATTGTCGATCTGGAAATAGATATAGCCCTTGTCGACAATCGCCTGGGCCAGAGGGCTCATCCA
>JBEEIN010000189.1:0-4606 GCA_041169825.1 Pseudomonadota bacterium | reverse complement strand
CGGACGGCGGGCAATCCAAGGGTGAGCTGCTGCGGGAGGTTTTCCTCAACGCATCGGTGGTGCTCTTGCTGGGCAGCTTCGCAATCGGAATGATTGCCGGACCCAAGGGCTATGCGGAAGTACAGCCGCTTTTCGAAAGCGGGTTCAAGGGTGTGCTATGCCTGTTTCTGCTCGATATGGGGCTGATCGCAGCCCGGCGACTGATTGACGCCCGGGCGCTAAACCTGCGCCTCGTAATCCTGGCCATCGCGTTTCCGCTGATCAACGGGACATTGGGTGTCTTCGTTGGGAACCTGATTGGCCTGGATACGGCTACTGCGGCGGCACTGGGAGTGCTGTGCGCCAGTGCCAGTTACATCGCAGTGCCCGCCGCCATGCGCCTGGCCCTGCCCCAGGCCGACCCGGGCATTTACCTGACCATGTCCTTGTCGATCACCTTCCCCTTTAACATCCTGATCGGGATCAGCCTGTTTGGTGAACTCTCGGTTTGGATGAGCGCGCATTGGGTCTTGCCATGATTGAAACCGTAATCCGCAAGCGGATCGAGATACTGGTCGATAGTCCTTTGGTCCGCCGCGTGACTGATGCAATCGACAAGGCTGAAATCACCGGTTGGTCAGTCCTGCCCGTAACCGCCGGTAGCGGTCGAGATGGGCGCTGGCGTGAAGAACGCGTCATGGGAACGGACAAGTCGCTGGTTCTGGCGATTTCATCGGTCGAGAAAGCGCAGGTTCTCGTCGAAGCCCTCGCCCCAATGCTGTCTAGCCACGGGCTTTTGCTGACCATGTGGGACGTCGAAGTTATTCGCGGGGAGCGCTTCTGATGCCCGAATTTGCCACTCTGCTTGAGGGATACCGCCGCTTTCGTCGCGGCGCGTACCAGGACCAGAAGGAGCGGTTCGACCGGCTTGCCGAAGAGGGGCAGTCGCCCAAGTTGCTGGTAATCGCCTGCTCCGACAGCCGGGTGGATCCCGCGCAGGTGTTCGATGTTGACCCGGGAGAGATCTTCGTGGTCCGCAACGTTGCCGCACTGGTTCCGCCGTTTGAAACTGCACCGGGCTTGCATGGTGTTTCCGCCGCGCTCGAGTTCGCCGTCCAGAAGCTTCAAGTGAAGCAGATCGTAGTGATGGGTCACGGCATGTGTGGTGGTTGCAAGGCTGCCCTAACGCGCGAGATGGAAGGCGCGCCGCGCGGTGAAGGCGGGTTTGTTGCGGATTGGATCGGCTTGCTTGATGGAGCGAGGCATATGGTCGCCCTTCGCCATGGCACCGAAGGCGCGGAGGCTGAGCGCGCCATGGAGATGGCCGGGGTTAAGGTCAGCCTGTCGAACCTTAGAACCTTCCCGCAAGTTCTCGCCAAGGAGCGCGAAGGCAAATTGAAGCTGCGCGGCGTGTTCTTCGCCATCAGCGATGGCAACCTACACGTGCTTGACGAGAGCACTGGTGAGTTTTTCGAAGCGCAGTAAGCAGCCCAAATGAAAAAGGGCGGCAGTTTCTGCCGCCCCCAATCATTCAATCCACCGATAGATCAAGCGGCCGGAATCGTCTTGCCCTTGGCAACCAGGCTCCAGAGCTGGGCAATGCCCTTGCGTGGCCCATCCACCTTGGCAAATGCAGCCAAAGCTTCATCCATCTTGCCTTGCTTGACCAGCGCAATGCCGAGCCGCAGGTTGGTGCCAGCAGCATCAACTCCGGCCTTGCCCAGCGCGATCTGATATAGCTCGGCCGCCTTGGCATCCTGATCATAACTGAGCAGCGTGTCCGCACCGATCAGCACCGTCTTTGCGGTTGCTGCGGGCGCACGGGCATCGCGCTCCAGCCCGGCCAGCGATGCCTTGTCGGCGGCAAGGCGGCGGTTGGCCTCAGCCAGGGCATCGCGCACGAACGGATCAGATGCCTGAAGCGCCGTGATTTTGATCCCCTGATTGGCGATCTTGATCACTTCGCCCGGATAGAGCACGCCGACCTTGCCGACGGCCGACTGCATGTATTCGACATATTCCCGCTGCACCGACTGGGTGCTGGTGTTGAGTGCACCAGCCTTGTCGAGCGCGCGCGAGATGTCGAGCGATTCACCAGAACCGAAATTGCCGCGCTCGCGCAGAATCTGACCGGCAGCAACCCAGCCCAACTGGGTCGGATAGAATTCGATGCGCCGAATGGCCCACTCGGCGGCGTCAGCCGTCTTGTTCTGGTAAGAGATAAGAACCGCGCGTTCGAGTACATCGGCCGCTGGTGCCTGACCTGCGGCAACCGAACTGTCGACCAGGTCCTTGATCGTCGCCAGCGCATCCGCCGGGCGTCCAGCCGAATTCTGCGCCTCCGCCAAAAGGCCTTTCACATCGTTGCCGTTGTAGCCCGCAGCAATGGCCGCCTTCAGCGAGGCTTCAGCGGCGGCAAAGTCCTTCATGTCGAAGGCAAAGCCTGCCGCATAATAATTGTACTTGCCCACTTCAGCCGCGGGCACGTTGCCACTCTCGATCATCGAGACGAGGCCGCGGCGTTGCATCGCCTTGTCGACAGCGAGGCCGCCATAGGTGAACCCGAGTTGCCCAGCGAAGAACTTGTCCGCATCGTTCCCGGTCTTGGTGAAAATCTCTTCGGCCTTGGCCTTCTCTGCCGCCAATAGAGCTTGGAGTGCAGATACAGCGGCATCGTACTGCGTGCGCGCAGCAGCTTGAGCGGCGCGCCCCCGGGCAGAACGATAGGCCTGCTCGGTCTGGCTCACCGTAGCCTTTCCGGCGATTACATCCGGACGCTTCGCAGCTGCGTCAAGCATCGTCTTGAGTTCGGTGTAAGCCGGAACGAAGGCCTTGCTCGGCTGCATAGGCTTGCCAGCAGCCTTCTTTTCTTCCTTCTTTTCGGCCTGCACCGGGGTGGCGACCACGCCAAAGGTTGCAAGCGAAGCCAGTGCCACTGCAAGGGCATAGGCCGGGCGGGTCAGAAACTGGGTGCCACGCATCTTTTAGTTCACTCCTCGAACCGCCCGCACTTGACGCGCGGACGCAACTTCCTTCGCGCTTGCTACTGGCCGCAAAAGGCCGGTTTGGCAACTGTTGCCGCCACCTAGCCAGCGGGCAGTGAACGCGCGTTGAATGCAACTCGCCGCGTTCATTCAGACAGGCTGCCATGGGTGTGGAAAAATTCCAACGGAATGGCTGTGGCGGTGGCCTTTCCGGTGGCTATCGCCTAGTCGCCTTACCACGACTTTCCCGCCAACAACCGGCCGATATTCCGCGTGAGCGACAACACAGACATTCCCGAATTCGAAGGCAGTGAACCCACTGGTCCCGAGGGCGATTTTCAGCGCGTCGACATTGTCGATGAAATGAAGACCAGCTACCTCGATTACGCGATGAGCGTGATCGTGAGCCGCGCGCTGCCAGACGTGCGCGACGGCCTTAAGCCGGTCCACCGCCGCATTCTCTTTGCCAGCCAGGAAGGCGGCTTCGTTGCCGGGCGGCCTTATCGCAAGAGCGCCAAGATTGTCGGCGACGTGATGGGTAACTATCACCCGCACGGCGATAGCGCGATCTATGATGCCTTGGCGCGCATGACCCAGGATTGGTCCATGCGGCTGCCCCTGATCGATGGTCAGGGTAACTTCGGCTCGATGGACCCCGATCCGCCAGCATCGATGCGCTATACCGAAGCGCGCCTGGCCCGGGTTGCCAATTCGCTGCTCGATGATCTCGACAAGGATACTGTCGACTTTGCAGACAACTATGACGGTTCGCGTCAGGAACCAACGGTTCTGCCTGCCCGTTTTCCGAACCTGCTGGTCAATGGTGCTGGCGGTATTGCGGTCGGCATGGCGACAAATATCCCGCCGCATAACCTTGGCGAAGTGATCGATGGTTGCCTCGCATACATGGAGAACCCGGCAATTACCTCGGAAGAGCTGATCCAGTTCATCCCCGGTCCGGACTTCCCCACTGCCCCGCTGATCCTTGGCACGGCTGGCGCTCGCTCTGCTTACCTGACCGGCCGTGGTTCGGTGATTATGCGCGCCCGGCACGAGATTGAAGAGGGGCGCGGCGATCGGCGTTCGATCGTTCTGACGGCGATCCCGTACCAGGTCGGCAAGAACGGTCTGGTCGAAAAGATCGCGGAAGCCGCCAAGGACAAGCGGATCGAAGGCATCTCTGATATCCGTGATGAATCGAGCCGTCTGGGCGTGCGTGTCGTCATTGATCTGAAGCGCGATGCCACGCCCGAAGTCGTGCTCAACCAGCTGTGGCGCAATACCCCGGCGCAAAGCTCGTTCCCTGCCAATATGCTGGCGATCCGTGGCGGCCGCCCAGAAGTGCTGACGTTACGCGACATCATCAGCAGCTTCATTTCCTTCCGCGAAGAAGTGATCACCCGCCGCACCAAGTTCGAACTGAACAAGGCGCGCGACCGGGCCCACATCCTGCTTGGCCTGGTGGTTGCCGTGACCAATCTGGACGAGGTCGTCCGGATTATCCGCGGCTCTCCCAATCCCGCGGCGGCGCGCGAAGCCTTGTTGACGCGTGAATGGCCGATTGGTGACATCGCGCCCTACATCAAATTGGTCGAAGCGATCGAGCCGAGCGCAGAGCAGGAAGGCGGAACCTATCGCCTGTC
>JBEEIN010000188.1:0-3604 GCA_041169825.1 Pseudomonadota bacterium | reverse complement strand
CACCTGCGCTGGCCCGGCCCGAACCACGCCCGCCCTGCATGCGGCCCGCGCGGCCCCGCAAGGCGCGGCTGGGCTTGGTGTCACGATTGCGGCTCATGTGGCGAATCCCCTGATAGTTGCTGGCTCACTAGGGGAAGGTGGTGGACAGGGCTAGATTCGAACTAGCGTACGCTTGCGCGGGCAGATTTACAGTCTGCTGCCTTTAACCACTCGGCCACCTGTCCACACCATTTGCCGGTGCCGGGTTGCCCCGGATTGTGGCCCCCAAGGGGACCTTCCGGCCGAGAGAGCGCGCCTTTGGACAAGGTGGAGCGTGCTGTCAATGGGCCAATCGACTTGTCGTGCGCGTTCCTCCCCGATAGGAAGCCCGGCCATGAGCGAAATCACCCCTGTGATCTCGGCGACGGGCCTATACACCCCGCCCGAGACGATCTCGAACGATGAACTGGTCGCCAGCTTCAACGCCTATGTGGAACTCCACAATTCGCGCAACGCGGCAGCGATTGCCGCGGGAGAAGTAGAGGAACTGCAGCCCAGTTCCGCGGAATTCATCGAAAAGGCCAGCGGCATCAAGTCGCGCCACGTGCTGAGCAAGGCCTCGACGCTCGATCCCGAATGCATGGGGCCGCGCTGGCCTGAGCGTTCGAACGACGAACTTTCGGTCATGGCGGAAATCGGCGTCAAGGCGGCGCTGGATGCGCTGGAATCGATCGGGCGTGATCCCAAGGATGTCGATGCCGTGCTGTGCGCCGCATCGAACATGCAGCGGCCCTATCCGGCCATGGCGATCGAGATTCAGCAGGCGTTGGGGATCGAGGGCTTTGCCTTTGACATGAACGTGGCCTGCTCTTCCGCCACCTTTGGCATCCAGACCGCAGCCGACTTCATCCGCGCCGGTAACGCCCGCTCGGTCCTGGTGGTCAGCCCGGAAATCTGCACCGGCCACAACAACATGAAGAACCGCGACAGCCACTTCATCTTCGGTGATGTGGCGACCGCCGTGCTGGTTGAGGCCAAGGACATGGCCCCGGCCAAGCATTGGGAAATTGTCGGCACCCGCCTGAAGACGGCGTTCTCCAACAATATCCGCAACAACTTCGGCTTCCTCAACTGCGCCACGCCGGAAACCATTGGCACCCCGGACAAGTTGTTTGTCCAGGAAGGGCGCAAGGTGTTCAAGGAAGTGGTGCCGATGGTGGCGACGATGATCGTCGAACATGCCGGTGATCTGGGGATTGACCCGACCAGCCTGCGTCGCCTGTGGTTGCACCAGGCCAATTCGGGGATGAACCGGCTGATCTCGCAGCGCGTGCTGGGCCATGAAGCCAATGAGGATGAAAGCCCGACCGTGCTGGATAGCTATGGCAATACGTCCAGCGCCGGGTCGATCATCGCCTTCCACCTGCACAACAGTGATCTGGCCGCGGGTGACAATGCGCTGATTTGCTCGTTCGGGGCGGGTTATTCCGCTGGCACCGTCTTCGTGCGCAAGGTAGCCTGATCCATGGCCAACGAGATTCTCGACAACCGCGGGCGCGGTGAAGCCACCTGGCACTGGCCGCGCATCCATCCCGAAGCGCATAAATTTGCCGCCATCGCGGCGATTGCCAGTGCAGCTGCGGCCATGTTTGCATGGGAAACGCTGGCCTGGCCGCTCGGCTTTCTGGTCCTGGGCATCTGCGCCTTTTTCCGCGATCCGGTGCGCGTTACGCCGCAGGATGATCGCTTTATCGTTGCCCCGGCCGATGGTCTGATCACGCTGATCCAGCAGGTTGAGCCGCCGCGCGAACTGGTGATGGACGATGGCAGCGGGACCAAGGGGCTGCCCCCGGGGCCGGTGACGCGGATTTCGATCTTCATGTCGGTCTTCGATGTCCACATCAACCGCGCGCCGATTGGCGGCACGGTGCGCCGGGTGGTTTATATGCCCGGTAAGTTCATGAACGCCGACCTGGACAAGGCGAGCGAAGAGAACGAGCGCCAGCACATCCTGATCGAGCGCGGCGATGGCGTGGCGATCGGCTTTACCCAGATCGCCGGCCTGATCGCGCGGCGGATCGTGCCTTTCGTCAAGCCGGGCGACATGCTGGCCGGCGGACAGCGGGTCGGCCTGATCCGCTTTGGCAGCCGGGTTGACGTTTACCTTCCGGCCGGAACCGAGCCGCGGGTGCTGCTGGGGCAAAAGACCGTGGCCGGTGAAACGG
Source organism: Pseudomonadota bacterium (assembly GCA_041169825.1). Lineage (GTDB taxonomy): Bacteria > Pseudomonadota > Alphaproteobacteria > Sphingomonadales > Sphingomonadaceae > Novosphingobium. The sequence goes on along the minus strand of JBEEIN010000188.1, from coordinate 1,400 downwards.
TGCTGGCCGAACTGGGCCAGACCCCGCTGATTGAGGGCATCAGCCAGTGAGCGAGGATGGTCAGCCCAAGGGCATGCCCGGCGGGCTGACGCTGCGGGCCATGGTGCCCAATGCGATTACCGCTGCGGCGCTGTGCATGGGGCTGACCGGGATCCGCTTTGCGATCACCGGGGATTGGGAAAAGGCGATCCTGGCGATCGTGGTTGCCGGGGTTTTGGACGGAATCGATGGGCGGATCGCCCGATTGCTCAACGCGCAGTCACGCTTTGGGGCTGAGCTGGACAGTCTGGCAGACAATGTTTCGTTTGGCGTCGCCCCGGCGCTGGTGCTGTTCCTGTGGTCGCTGCAAGACCTGCCGCGGCTTGGCTGGTTTGCCGCGTTGGCCTTTGCGATCGGCTGCGCGCTGCGGCTGGCGCGCTTCAACGCCCGGATCGACATGGCGGACGAACCGCGCAAGGCCGCCGGCTTCCTGACCGGCGTTCCGGCGCCACTGGGGGCAGGGCTGGCCTTCCTGCCGATGTACCTGTGGATCGCCACGGGCCGGGAAGAATTCCGCGAACCGCTGCTGGTTGGCGGCTGGCTGGTCTTTGTCGGCTTCCTGCTGATTTCCGCCTTGCCGACCGTGACCTGGGGGCGGCTGCGGCCGCGCCGCTCGGTCCGCTTGGAACTGCTAGCCTTTTTTGGGCTACTCGGCGCTGCCTTGTTGACCGAGCCGTGGTGGACGCTGGTGGCAACCTGCGTGGTCTATCTGGCGCTGCTGCCGGTGGGGATGGCAGCCTATGCCCGCGTCAAGCGGCAGCGCGCAGCGGTTGCTGATAGGCCGGTGCCGCCTTCCGCTTAATCGGCAGGGCGATCACCTGAGCAGCCGGCTTAGTGCCGTATTCGACAATCTGGAACCGCACTTCGCGCGTTTGCGGGCAATCGCGGCGTTCCTGCCGTGCGTTCAGCGCGGCATGGCCATAGCGCCGCCAGCTGGAGGCGATCGTGCCCGAGGTGAGGGCCAGAACGGTAAGGGCCAGGATCAGAACCGCGCTCATCGTGTCGTTCCTTCATTTCAGGCCTGGGATCACAAGGTGGATTGCCCTGTGGAAAGCCTGTTGATAAATCCACCATCTGAACAGCGACTGTCAGTTGGTGAGTCGCAATGTTCCTGTTTTGTTCTATCCTGTCAAGCGGGTTTTTTGCGCCTTGCTGCGCTCTGCGCACTTTTGGGCTGGATTCTGCGGAATACAGGCTCTAAGGGCGACCCCGCCTGATCCGGGGATTCCCTCTGGTGACGGCGAATCCACATGGAAAGCACACATACCGGTTCCGCAGCGGGAGCTCCGCACGGTCCCAGCTTTCCAGAGGCAGTAAACCGGAAAGGAATTACCTATGGCGGCTCCCGTCGTCACCATGCA
>JBEEIN010000187.1:0-13684 GCA_041169825.1 Pseudomonadota bacterium | reverse complement strand
ATAAGAGGTTCCTGAACCTTTGGCTCTGGCGCACGTTGCTGTGTCTCGACTTCGCTCGACACGAACGGGGCTTGTTGAGCGGACTCTAACTTGGGAGAGGGCGCAGTCTCCTCAACCGCCCCTTCCCCGTCCGTCTCGATCACCACCAGCGGTGACCCGATGGCGATCATGTCGCCTTCGGCCCCGGCCACTTCGCGGACCACGCCGGAAACGGGGCTTTCCATTTCGACCGTGGCCTTGTCAGTCATGACATCGGCCAGCTTGTCGTCCTCCTCAACCCGGTCGCCAACCTTGACGTGCCAGGCAACGATTTCGGCCTCGGCGATGCCTTCGCCAATGTCGGGGAGTCTGAAGGTAAAGGTACCCATGGCGTTACGCTTTCATCAGCCGGTCCACCGCCTCGCCAATGCGGACGGGTCCGGGGAAATAGGCCCATTCAAGGCTGTGCGGATAAGGCGTGTCGAAACCCGTCACCCGCTCGATCGGGGCTTCAAGGTGGTAGAAGCAGCGTTCCTGCACCAGCGCCGACAATTCGCCACCGAACCCGCCGGTCCGGGTCGCCTCATGGATGATGAGGCATTTGCCGGTCTTCTGAACAGATTTTTCCACAGTGGCGATGTCGAGCGGGACCAGGGTGCGCAGATCGATGATTTCGGCATCGATGCCCTTTTCCCGGCAGACCGCCTCGGCCACGTGGATCATGGTGCCATAGGCCACCACGGTCATCGCCTCGCCCTCGCGCACGATCCGCGCCTTGCCCAGCGGCACGGTGTAGTACCCTTCGGGCACTTCGCTGCCTTCATGCCTGGCCCAGGGTTCAACCGGCTTGTCGTAATAGCCGTTAAACGGCCCGTTATAGATGCGCTTGGGCTCAAAGAAGATCACCGGATCATCATCTTCGATCGCGCTGATCAGCAGGCCCTTGGCGTCATAGGGTGTGCAGGGAATCACCGTTTTCAGGCCAGCGACATGGGTAAACAGCGCCTCGGGTGACTGGCTGTGGGTCTGCCCGCCAAAGATCCCGCCACCGAATGGTGAGCGGACCGTGATCGGCGCGATGAACTCGCCGGCGGAACGATAGCGCAGGCGCGCCGCCTCAGAGATCAGTTGGTCGAGGCCCGGATAGATATAGTCGGCAAACTGGATTTCCGGCACCGGGCGCAGGCCATAGGCCCCCATGCCCACGGCAGCACCGATGATGCCGCATTCGTTGATCGGCGTATCGAACACGCGATGCTTGCCAAACGCCTTCTGCAAACCAGCGGTCGCGCGGAACACGCCGCCGAAATAGCCGACATCCTCGCCAAACACGACGACATTGCTGTCTCGCGCCATCATCACATGGAGCGCATCGTTGATCGCCTCGATCATGTTGAGGCGGCGGGTGGTTGCGATTGCCTCGGTCATTCCGGCTTCCATTCGGGCCACTTGATCTGCCGCTCGCGGATCGCTTGTTCAGCCTGTTCCTCAAGATGCCAGGGTAAGTCCTTGTAAACATCCTCGAACATGGTGTGGAACGGATGGTGGAGACCGTGACCCAGGATGCCGTTCTTCTCGGCCTCCTTGGTCGCGGCCTTGACCTGTTCGACCAACTCGGCGTCCATCGCCTGCTGCTGCTCCAGCGACCATTCGCCCAGCGCGATCAGATGGCGCTTCAGACGCGTGATCGGATCGCCCAGCGGCCATTCCTCACGCTCTTGCGCCGAGCGATAGGCCGAAGGATCGTCCGATGTCGAATGGCCTTCGGCGCGATAGGTGAAATGCTCGATCAGCGTCGGCCCGCCGTTGGCGCGGGCGCGGTTGGCGGCCCAGCCGGTCGCGGCATAGACCGCCAGGGCATCGTTACCGTCCACGCGAATCCCGGCTATGCCATAACCTACCGCCCGGTTGGCAAAGGTGCTGCGCTCTGCCCCGGCAAAGCCCGAAAAACTGGAGATGGCCCATTGGTTGTTCACCACGTTGAGGACGACCGGCGCGTTGTAGACCGCGGCAAAGGTCAGCGCCGCGTGGAAATCGCCCTCGGCGCTCGACCCTTCGCCAACCCAGGCCGTGGCAATCCGGCTGTCTCCTTTGATCGCGCTGGCCATCGCCCAGCCGACCGCCTGCGGATATTGCGTCGCCAGGTTGCCGCTGATCGTGAAGAAATTGTGCTCGCGGCAGGAGTACATGATCGGCAGCTGACGGCCCTTCAGCTTGTCCGCCTTGTTGGAGTAGATCTGGTTGATCATCTCCACCAGCGGATAGCCGCGCGCAATCAGCACGCCCTGCTGGCGGTAGGACGGGAACACCATGTCATCCGCCGCCAGGGCAAAGGTTGACGCGATCGAGGTCGCCTCCTCACCCGTGCACTTCATGTAAAAGCTGGTCTTGCCCTGCCGCTGGCCGCGATACATCCGATCGTCAAAGGCGCGGGTCAGCGCCATGGCCCGCAGCATCCGCCGCAGTGTTTCAGGATCAAGCTTGGGGTCCCACGGCCCGACTGCCAGATGATCGTCACCCAGCACACGCACCATGCCAGAGCAGAGCGGCGCGGTTTCCGGCGCGGGACAGGTTTCGTCCGGGCGTAGCAGCGCGCCGGCCGGCGGGATCTCCAGGAAGGAATAGTCAACCGGATCGCCCGGCCGGAAGTTCGGCTCGGGAACATGGAGTTGCAGCGGCGGCAGGTTGCCGCGTGCAGCCTTCGCAGGATCAGGACCGGTGGCCATCCTAAGCGCTCTCCCGCTTCCGTGGGACTTGGAAGCAATATTCTAAGTGCGCGTTATTTTATTTCAAAATGGTTACAGCGTCAACTATCTGCTCAGACTGCCACAGGCGCGGAAATGTGGGCCTGCGGCGCATAATCACGCACCTCAAAGTCCTCAATCGCATAGCCAAAAATCGAATCGGGCTTGCGGGTGATCGCCATGGTCGGGTTGCCCGCCGGGGCCCGCTGAAGCTGTGCCTCAACCAGTTCGCCATGGTTGAGATAAAGGTGCGTATCGCCGCCCATCCAGACTAGCTCGCCCGGTTCCAGATCGCATTGCTGCGCCAGCAGCCGCGTAAACAGCGCCGCGCCGAACAGGTTGAACGGCAGCCCCAGCGCCACATCGCAGCTGCGCTGATAGAGCGCGCAATTCAGGCGGCCATTGCCGACATGGAACTGGTAAGTCTTGTGGCACGGCGGCAGCGACATCTGGTCAAGTTCGGCCACGTTCCACCCTTCAACGATATGGCGGCGGCTGCCGGGGTTGTTGCGCAGGCTGTCCACCACCTGGGCAACCTGGTTTACCCCCTCGCCGCGCTTGAACAGCCCATCGCCCGCCGGAACATAGACCGGCCAATCGACCCATTGCTTGCCGTAAACCGCGCCCAGATCACCCCACTGCGCGGCGAATTCGGCATCGGCGGCGATCCGCTCGGCAAAAGCCTCGACCGCGATCGTGTCGCCCGTGGCCTTCACGTAATTGGCGTGCGGCCATTCGTTCCAGATCTTCACGCCTTGCTGCACCAGCGGCCGGATATTGGTCTCGCCAGTCAGAAACCACAGGAATTCGCGGGCCGCCGTCTTCCAGTAGACGCGCTTGGTGGTAACCAGCGGCATTGCGCCACCCGCCAGGTCGAACCGAATCTGCGTGCCAAAGACCGAACGGGTCCCAACGCCAGTCCGATCAACCCGCTCATCCCCCTGCTCCCAAATCTGGCGCATCAAGTCGAGATATTGCCATTCCCAGTGCGGCTGGCGGGGGACGGAGGAGAGATTCGCGGCAGTGGCCATGGGATGACGATAAACATGCGATTGCCCGCTTGCCACCCCGCACTTCGCTATCTATAGGCCCCCTCCTGCCTTGTCCCTCCGCGGAGGGGCGATGATCGGTCGGGGAATAGCTCAGCCTGGTAGAGCACTGTCTTCGGGAGGCAGGGGCCGGAGGTTCGAATCCTCTTTCCCCGACCAAATCATCCTAACACTGCGGCAAAGCCGATTAGCACGGTCAGGCCGCCCAAACCCAACGACAACCGCAACCGCAGGGCGAGCCAATCCGGCTGAAGTCCGCCGATCAGGCAATCGACCAACGGCGATGCAATCAGCATCACGCCAACCGCGATCAGCGACGGCCCGGGCCATTCCCACCCGATAATCCACGGCGCATAGGCGGCGAGTGCCAGGAGACTGGGCATTACCGCGCATCCGAACAGCCAGCGCGGGGCATCTTCGCGGGTCAGGGCAATGCCCCACCACAACCCGCCCAGAAAGCTGAAAATCAGCGCGGCATAGCCAAAGGCCATCGCTTGGGCGGTCCACTGCCACTTGCCGCCATCAAAAACGTAGAGCGCACAGATAGCTTGCGGCAGCAGGCCCGCATAACCCAACTGGCGGGCGGCACCGGGAATCGTGGTCATGGCAACATCCGTTCAGGAATTGACGCCGCACATTCCGACGCCGTGCTGTCCCGAAATAGATGGACCTAGGGCTGCCTAGCCGCCGCGCAGCAATTGCACACCCCAGTCACGCTCAAAGAGATAGAGCAGCAGCCGCGCCGCCTCCCCCCGTTCACCGGTCAGCCCCCCGTCGCGCTCCATCAGCAGGCGTGCGTCATCATGGGCAAGCGGCAGCAGCTTGGTGATCTGATCAAGGCTGGCGACGCGGAATGGTGTATCGCCGGATTGCCGGGTGCCCAGCAGTTCCCCGCCCCCACGCAGCCGCAGGTCTTCTTCGGCCAGCCGGAAACCGTCCTGCGTCTCGCGCATCAAGGCCAGCCGTTCGCGCGCGGTTTCAGAGAGATTCGCGCCGCGCAGCAGCAGGCAGGTGCTCTTCCCACTGCCCCGCCCCACCCGACCGCGCAGCTGGTGCAATTGCGCCAGGCCGAACCGTTCGGCCTGTTCGATTACCATCAGCGTGGCGTTCGGAACGTCCACCCCGACCTCGATCACCGTGGTCGCCACCAGGATCTTCGCCTCGCCGCGGGCGAAGCGTTCCATCGCCGCGTCCTTGATCTCGGGTCGAAGCTGGCCGTGGACCAGCACAACGGCATCCCCAAACCGGGCCTGCAATTCCGCATGGCGCGCTTCGGCTGCGGCAAGGTCCTCATTCTCCTGCTCGCGCACCATCGGGCAGACCCAATAGACCTGCTGCCCGGTCTCGATATGCCGACCGATCGCCGCGACGACATCGTCCTGCCGCTCCACCGCAACCACGCGGGTGTCGATCGGCTGGCGGCCCGGGGGCATCTCATCCAGCTTGCTGACATCCATCTCGCCATACTGGGCCAGGGTCAGCGTGCGCGGGATCGGGGTGGCCGTCATGGCCAGGCAATGCGGCGTGCGACGGCCCTTTTGCGCCAGCATCAGCCGCTGACCGACGCCAAAGCGGTGCTGCTCGTCAATCACCACCAGCGCCAGGTTCTTATAGGCCACGGCATCCTGAAAGATCGCATGGGTGCCGACCACCATGTCGATCGAGCCGTCGAGCAGCCCCATCAGGATGGCCTCGCGCGCGCGGCCCTTGTCGCGGCCGGTCAACAGGGCAATCTCAACTCCGGTCCCAGCCGCCAACCGCTTCAGCGTCTCAAAATGCTGCCGGGCGAGGATCTCGGTCGGCGCCAATAGCGCGGCTTGGGCACCGGCTTCGACCGCAATCAACATGGCTGAAAGCGCCACAACGGTTTTGCCCGAACCGACATCACCCTGCAGCAACCGCAGCATTGGCGCGGTCTGGGCCAGGTCGCCTTCGATCTCGGCAATCGCGCGCTGCTGGGCTCCGGTGAGCGGGAATGGGAGGTTCAGATTGGCGCGGCGTGAGCGATCACCTTGTAATGGCGTACCGCTCTGCTTGCGGTTCGATTGCCGCACCAGCATCAAGGCCAGACTGTTGGCGAGCAATTCATCGTAGGCCAGCCGGTCGCGCGCAACGGCGTGGCTATCCTTGTGAGCCAGTGCCAGGGCATCTTTCCACGTGGGCCACTGCATCTTGCCGAGCAAGCTTGGTTCGATCCACTCTGGCAGGTCGGTAACGTGGCCCAAGGCCTGTTCGATCAGTCCAGCGATCCGGCCCTGCGTCAGGCCTTCGGAAAGCGGATAGACCGGTTCATTCAGTTGCCCCAGCAGCACCGCGCTATCGGCCTCAACGTGGTCAGGATGGACCATCTGCAGCATCTGGCCATATTGCTCCAGCCGTCCCGCCACCCAGCGCTGTTCGCCCACCGGCAGCATCTTCTTGGCCGAATAGGATGCCCGCCCGAAATAGCTGATCGCGCAGACATTGCCGATTGTATCCTGCGCCAGCACCCTGAACGGCCCGCGGCCCGACGAACTGCGGTGCTCCACCGGGGTCAGCGCGATGACGATCTGCTCACCCACGCTGGCCTCGTCCAGGTTCGCAACCGCCCGGCGCTGCACGAAGCGATCCGGTAGGTGGTAGGCAAAGTCCTTCACCCGGGTCAGCCCCAGCTTCTCCAACGGTCGCGCCAGACCAGGCCCGACGCCTTTCAGGCTATCGGCAGCGACAAACAGGGGGTTGAGCCGATCCGGGCGCATGCCCCTCTATAGCCAGCCCCGGCGCTTGCTTCCAAGCGCGCGCTGACTTAACCGCGGGGATATGGACCTTTCCGACCGCCTTCGCCGCCTGAAGTTCCGTGCCTGGCACCGTGGCACGCGCGAGGCCGATTACATGATCGGCGGATTTTTCGATCGCTATCACGGTGAATGGGCCGAGCCGGAGATCCTCTGGTTCGAAGCCCTGCTTGATGAAGAAGATGTCGACATCATGGGTTGGGCGCTTGGTACGCTTGACGTGCCAGAGGAATACCGCGGCGCATTGATGGATGCCTTCCGCAAGTTGGACTACGTCGAAATCCCGCACTGACACGGCGCTGAGCCCGCGCTAAGGCCGCCTTACCGATTCCCACCCCGCTGGCCCGAAAATGGCCCGCGGGGCAATTGTTGTTGCGCGCATCATGGCTGACCTGAACAAGATCCTCTCGGCGAATACATCGCTGACCCTCGCCGGATTGGCACGCGGGGCCCAGCCATTGGTGCTGGCCGACCTGGCGCGTGCGGCTAAGGGTCGAGCCGTATTTATCGCACCAGACGAAGCGGCCATGCAGGCCGTGGCCGATACCGCCGCCTTCTTTGCACCAGAGCTCGATGTCATCACCTTCCCCGGCTGGGACTGCCTGCCCTATGACCGTGCCAGTCCCGCGCTGTCGGTAAGCGCACGCCGCCTGGCTGCGCTCTACCGCCTGCAAGGCAAGCGCGAGGGGCCGCAACTGCTGGTCACCACGATCAACGCGGTGCTGCAACGCGCACTTACCCCGTTTCGCATCCGCGGATCGGTCCGGCTGCTCAAGCCGGGGATGGAGATCGGCCGCGAAAGCCTGATCGGCCTGCTCCAGCGGCAGGGCTACAGCCGCACCGATACCGTGGTCGACGCTGGTGAATACGCCGTGCGCGGGTCGATCTTCGATATCTTCCCCTCGGGGCTCGAAGTCGGGCTGCGGCTCGATTTCTTTGGCGACGAGCTGGAAACGCTGCGGCTGTTCGATCCCAATACCCAACGCTCGATCGACACGCGCGAGCAGCACCTCCTGCTGCCCGCCAGCGAAGCCTTGCTCGATGACGAGAGCGTCAAGCGCTTCCGCTCGCGCTATCGCGAGCTGTTCGGAGCCAATGCCACCAGCGATCCGCTCTATCAGGCAGTCAGCGACGGGCGCCGGCTGGCAGGTATGGAGCATTGGCTGCCGTTGTTCGAAGACCGCATGGTCACGCTGTTTGATCATTTGGGTGACGATGACCTGATCGTGATCGACAGCGCCGCCCAGGGCGCAGCGGATGAGCGGCTGGGTGACATTGCCGATTACTTCGCCGCGCGCACCGATACCGCGGGCAAGGCGGCAGGTTCCTATCGACCGCTCAAGCCCGATGCGCTCTATCTCACCAAGGAAGAGCTGACGGCGCAGCAAACTGGCCAGCCGATTCACCGCGCTGATATCTTCAGTCAGCCCGACACCGGAACTGTCATCGACTTCGGTTTTAGCTCCGGCCGCGATTTTGCGCCCGAACGCGCCCGGGGCGACAACGTTTACGAGGCCGCTGCGCGGTACCTCAATGGTCAGGCGGCGCAGGGCCGCAAGGCCATCATCGCCTGCTACTCCGCTGGCAGCCGCGCCCGGATCGCCGCGATCCTGGGCGAAGCGGTCAAACCCGCTCCGGTCGAGGCCGAAACCTGGCAGGAGGCCCTTGGTCTGGCGGCGAAGGGTACGCCCGTAGCTTTGGTCCTGCCGCTTGATAACGGCTTTTCCAACGCCGGACTGGAACTGATTACCGAGCAGGATCTGTTGGGTGACCGGCTGGTCCGCCGCAAGAAACGCAAGAAGAGCGCCGACGCCTTCATGGCTGAACTGGCCGCGCTGACTCCGGGCGACCTGGTGGTCCACATGGACCACGGCATCGGCCGCTATGAAGGGCTGCAGTCGATCCCGGTCGGCCAATCCCCGCACGATTGCGTGATGCTGACCTATGCCGGGGGCGACAAGCTTTACATCCCGGTCGAGAATATCGATGTCCTCAGCCGCTATGGCAGCGATAGCGAACTGGTCGCGCTCGATCGGCTCGGCGGCGAAGGCTGGCAGCGGCGCAAGGCTCGGCTGAAGGAACGCATCCGCGAGATTGCGCATGAATTGCTGCGCACCGCTGCCCAGCGCGCGCTGCGACAGGCCCCCGTGCTGGCGCCCGAGCAGGCCAGCTATGGCCAGTTTACCGACCGCTTCCCCTGGGCCGAAACCGAGGATCAGGAGCGCGCGATCGAGGACGTGCTGGAAGACCTTTCGGCCGGACGACCGATGGACCGCCTCGTCTGCGGTGATGTCGGCTTCGGCAAGACCGAGGTTGCCCTGCGCGCGGCCTTCGTTGCGGCCATGGCCGGGCAGCAGGTCGCGGTGGTTGCACCCACCACCCTGCTCGCGCGCCAGCATTACAGCAATTTCGTCGAGCGGTTTGGCGGGTTCCCCCTCAACATCGGCCGCCTCTCGCGGCTGGTTCCGGCCAAGGAAGCCACCGCCACGCGCGATGGACTGGCTGATGGCACGGTCGACATCGTGATCGGCACCCACGCGATCCTGTCCAAGTCGGTGAAGTTCAAACGGCTGGGATTGGTCGTGGTCGATGAAGAGCAGCGCTTCGGGGTCAACCACAAGGAAGCGCTCAAGCAGCTGCGCAATAACGTTCACGTTCTCACGCTAACCGCCACGCCAATCCCCCGCACGCTGCAGATGGCCATGTCGGGTCTGCGCGAGCTGTCGACCATCCAGACCCCGCCGGTCGATCGCCTGGCGGTGCGGACCTATGTGATGGAATGGGACAACATGGTGATGCGCGAGGCTCTGCTGCGCGAACACCACCGCGGCGGACAAAGCTTTATCGTGGTCCCGCGCATCGCCGACATGGAAGAGATCGAGAAGTGGCTGCGCGATACAGTGCCCGAAATCCGCTTCGTCACCGCCCACGGCCAGATGGGCGCGACCGAAGTGGAAGAGCGGATGAGCGCCTTCTACGAAAAGAAGTACGAGGTGCTGCTATCGACCACGATTGTCGAAAGCGGGCTCGATATTCCGAGTGCCAATACGATCATCATCCACCGCGCCGATCGCTTCGGCCTGGCCCAGCTTTACCAGCTGCGCGGCCGGGTCGGACGTTCCAAGCTGCGCGCCTATGCCTATCTGACCACCCCCGCCGATACGCAATTGAGCGAAGTCGCCGAAAAGCGGCTCAAGGTGTTGGGCGATCTCGATAGCCTGGGGGCTGGGTTCCAGCTAGCCAGCCATGATCTGGACATTCGCGGCGCAGGCAACCTGCTGGGCGATGAGCAATCCGGCCACATCCGCGAGGTCGGCTTTGAATTGTACCAATCGATGCTGGAAGACGCGATCCTGGCCGCCAAGGCTGGTGACATGGGTATTGCCAAGGAACGCAGCGCGCTGTCGCCGCAGATCACGGTCGATGCCCCGATTATGATCCCCGAGGACTACGTGCCCGATCTGGCGGTTCGCATGGCCCTCTATCGCCGCCTCAACGATGCCGAGGACAGCCACGAGATCGAGGCGATCTCGGCCGAGATGATCGACCGCTTTGGCCCCCTGCCCGCTCCGACTACCAACCTGGTCAAGCTGATCCAGATCAAGCAGCAGGCGATTGTTGCCAATATCGCCAAGATCGACGTCGGCGCGAAGGGCACCCTGGTCTCGTTCCACAATGATGAGTTCGTCGATCCGGCCGGCCTGTTTGCCTATGCCGAACGCCTTAATGGAGCGGTCAAACTCCGGCCGGACAGCAAGCTGGTCGTCAACCGGGCATGGGGTGACCCGGCCGCGCGGCTCAATGGCCTGTTCCAGCTGACCAAGGGCCTGAGCGCCATCGCCCGCAAAGCCCGTTAGGCATCAGGCGCTCGCGGCAACCATAAACTCGTCCGCAGAGAGCGGTACCGAGCGCAGGAACCCCTGATAGGCCTTGCAGCCTTCCGCTGCGGCCAACAGCCGTTGGCCCTCGGTCTCAACGCCTTCGGCAATGACGTCGAGTTCAAGCGCCCGCGCCATGGCGATCATCGCCCGCAACACCGCAAGGTCGCGCGGGTCAGCCGCAACGCCTTCGATCATCGCGCGATCGAGCTTGAGGTAATGGAGCGGCAGCAGCTTCAGATACCGGAAGTTGCAGAAACCGGCGCCGAAATCATCGAGGGCAAACCGGATGCCCCCGGCAGCGAGTGCGGCGAAAGCGGTGGCAGCGGCAGCGATATCGGCCAGCAGGACCTGCTCGGTCACCTCCAGCGTCAGACGCCAACCCGAAAAGCCACTGTCCTGCAGCAGGTCGGCAAAGTTGTCGGCAAAATCGCCCGTCGCAAGGTCGTTCGGGGTGACGTTCAGCGAAAGGCGCAAATCTCCCGGCCATTGTGCAGCGACGCGCAAGGCTTGCCGGGCGATCTGGCGTGACAGTTGCGGGATATGATCGGCCCGTTCGGCAATGGCGAACAGACCACCGGCCCCAATCCGCCCCAGTTCCGGATGGTTCCAGCGCGCCAGGGCTTCGGCCCCAATCAGGCGGTTGCTGGCGCAATCGAATTGCGGCTGGAACAGAACCTCGATCTCATCCCGATCAAGCCCCTGAAGTAGATCGGCCTCAAGCTGCCCGGCGCTGCGTCCGGGCCCGGTTCCTTCACCATCAGCCCAAGCAAGCCGCCGACCCGGCTGGAGCACCAGCGTTTCGAGGGTGTGCCCCAACCGATCGAGGATCGAATCCGCGCTTTCATCGGCTAACCCGCGCAGCAGTGCGGCTCGTGGGCTGGGCCGGACCGTGCCGCCAAGCCCGGCGATCGGGCGGGCAATGGCATCGAGCAATTGCGACGCCGCCAATTGCCAGCGCTGCCGGCTGCACGGCGCACGGCTGACCAACAGGAACTGGCCGCCTCCGGTGCGGGCGGCAAACCAGCTTCCTTCCAGTTCGCCAGCGGCAAAATGTTTGAGCCGGACCGCAATCTCGGCCAGCGCGCTGTCTCCAGTGGTTGTGCCATAGGCCAGGTTAACCGCATCGAAGCGGCGCAATCCGATCAACAGCGCGTGAATCTGCGCGTCCTGCCCCTGCCAATCAGCCAACCGCTGCTGCGCGAAATCCCGCCCAGCCAGGCCGGTCAGCGCATCACGCCCTGCCATTTGTTCGCCTCGCAATGTCATCCGCGATCGCATAGCAGGCCTAGCCTACCAAACCCTTGCGGGGGCTTTGCGTTGCCAAATCCTCACGCTGACCATATGCAGCACCCCAGATGAGCCAAACGCTGCGCCTTGCCCTGCTCGCGTCCGACACGCCCCGCGCCCAAGAGGCGGCTGAGGCCTATCGCGCGCGCGAGAGCTTTGTCAGCGTCGAGGATGCAGAAGCCGTGATCGTCCTGGGCGGTGATGGCTTCATGCTTCAGACCCTGCATCACATGCTCGATACCGGCCGGGTCTTGCCGGCCTATGGCATCAATCAGGGCACGATTGGCTTCCTGATGAACCATCCCCGCGGCAATCGTACCCTGGCCGAACGCGTTGCCCGCGCGCGCCGGATCGCGGTTGCGCCGCTGGAGATGACCGCGACCACCGGCAGCGGCAAGCAAGAGAGCTTTTTCGCGATCAACGAAGTCTCGTTGCTGCGTGAAACCCGCCAGACGGCGCGGCTGGAAGTCTCAGTGAATGGCAAGGTTCGCGTACCGGATCTGGCCTGCGACGGCATCCTCGTCGCCACTCCAGCGGGGTCGACCGCTTATAACCTGTCGGCAAATGGGCCGATTCTTCCGCTCGGTTCGAACATGCTCGCGCTCACCCCGATCAGCCCGTTCCGTCCCCGGCGCTGGCGCGGCGCGATCCTGCCCGATCATTATGAGATCGAATTCCGCGTGCTTGATCCGATCAAGCGCCCCGTGGCCGCCGTGGCCGACCAGAAAGAACTGCGCGATATTCAGGCGGTGAAGGTCCGGACTGCCCCGGATCAGGCGCTGACGCTGCTGTTCGATCCCGGGAAAAGCCTGGAAGAACGGATCTTCGCAGAACAATTCCAATTCTGACGCCGGACCCGCTTGCCAAACCGATTTGCGGTGGTATAGGCGCCCTCCTGTCCCGGTAACGGGACTGCTCCTCGATAGCTCAGCGGTAGAGCACTCGACTGTTAATCGAGCGGCCGTTGGTTCGAATCCAACTCGAGGAGCCACTATTTCCTAAAGGCCCTGCCATCCGGCGGGGCCTTTATGTTTTCAGCGCAGCAGCAGTTGCGATCCGGCCCAAATCGTTAGCGCGGCGGTTAGCCACCGGATCACCCGCTCCGGCAAGAGCCGCTGGGCCAGCAGGCTGCCAAGTTGTCCGCCAAGTATGACCGCCAGGACCAGCGGCAAGGCACCGCCAAGGGCTTCGCCAAAGCGTTCAGGACCGTTCTTGACCAGCTGCCCAACCAAGCCGGCGATGGAATTGATCAGGATAAACAGGCTCGCCGTCGCAGCGATTTGCCGCGCGCGGTTCCAGCGGGTCAGGTGAAGCAGCGGCGCCAGGAATATCCCGCCCCCGATTCCGACCAGACCGGCAAGATATCCCAAAGGCGCTGCGGCGAGCCCCATCCCTTTGGCGAACGCTGCCGGTTGCCCCTCGCTTTCTGGCGAGCGGGGCAAAAAGAGCGCCAGCCCAGCAAGGATCAAGCTTATGCCAAGCAGCAACAGGAAGGTTGACTGCTTGACCGGTGTCAGCCCACCCAGGAAGGCCAGCGGTGCGGCCACGAGCGCCAGGGTAAGGGCTCCGCGCAACGGAATCAGTCCGGCCCGCGCAAATCGGACCGTACTGCCCGAAACCACCACGATGTTGCAGCACAGACTGACGATCGGCAGCAGCCGGTAATCAAACCCGGTCAGCGCCAAGAGCGCGCTGTAGGTTGAGCCCCCACCAAACCCGGCGGAGGCATAGAACAGGGCGGTAACGAAGAAGCCTAAGGCTAGCATCCTTACCCCCCTGTTCTATTTTGTCAGACTACAGCACCGTGACAGTGCTTGTACTTCTCACCGGAACCGCAGGGGCATGGTGCGTTGCGGGATAGCCCCATCGACGCATAGGGATCCTCAGCGGCCGCGGCGCCGGTACCCAGGCCCCCCATAACGGCAGCCGCGCCAGGGGTGGCAGACGCGTCATTTTCACCGGTGAACGGA
>JBEEIN010000186.1:0-3053 GCA_041169825.1 Pseudomonadota bacterium | reverse complement strand
ATGTTCGCCGGGGTTGCCGGGGGACGGGCCAGGTTGACGTAGAGCCCTTCGCGCAGGAGCGCTTCCCACATCATCGCGCCGCGTTCCAGATCGGGCATGATCACGCTGATGATCGCCGACTGCGGTTCATCCGTGCCCAGCTTGAACCCGGCATCGGTCAGGCCCTTGTGCAGGACCTTGGAATTTTCCCAGAGGTGGGCGCGCTTGTTGCCCGCGTGCATCAGCTTGCGGATCGAGGTGCAGGCGGTCGCCACCACGCTCGGCGGGAGCGAGGCGGTAAAGACGTAGGGCCGGCAGACCAGCCGCAGGATCTCGAACTTCGGGTGGTTCGATACGCAGAAGCCGCCGACCGTGCCGACCGACTTGGAGAAGGTGCCGATCACGAAATCGACATCCTCAAGCACGCCCTGGTCCTCGGCCACGCCGCGCCCGTTGGGGCCGATGAAGCCCATCGAGTGCGCCTCGTCGACCAGCACCATCGCCCCGTGCTTCTTGGCGACGGCGATCATTTCCTTGAGCGGGGCAATGTCGCCCAGCATCGAATAGACGCCTTCCAGCACGACCAGCTTGCCCGCGCCTTCGGGAATGCGGCCCAGCCGCTTGTCCATCGCTTCGATGTCGTTGTGCTTGAACGGGACCACCTCGGCGTCGCCCATCTTGCAGCCATCCCAGATCGAGGCATGGCTATCGATATCCAACACGATGTAATCGCCCTTGCCGGCCACGGTGGAGATGATTCCGAGGTTGGCCTGGTACCCGGTCGAGAAGACCATGGCATGGTCCATCCCGTAAAATTCCTTGAGCGCCTCTTCCACGGCCTTGTGCCCGGCATAGGTCCCATTGAGCACGCGGCTACCCGTCGTGCCCGCCCCGAACTCGTCCAGCGCCTGCTTCCCCGCCGCAATCACGTCGGGGTCAAAGGTCATGCCCATGTAATTGTAGGTGCCCAGCAGGATCGTCTGCCGCCCGTTGCAGATCGCCTCAGTGGGGGAAACCACGCGTTCCATCACCAGGTTGAACGGGTCTTCCTGCCCTTGCGAAAGCAGGTTGGTGCGCAGCTCGATCAGCGGGTCGAACTTGGAAAACAGGTCGGTCATTCTTCTGGCACTTCCTCAGTCCAAAAACCGTCACCCTGAACTTGTTTCAGGGTCCATCTCTCGTCACCAACTGCCGCTCCGGGGGCACGATGGATGCTGAAACAAGCTCAGCATGACGAGGAGAGGGGCGCGGTGCTTATCCCTGCAGCTTCACCACGGCGTCGATCAGCTGGCCGTAATTCTCGATCTCGGCCTGCTGGTTCATGCTGATGATGATGTCGAACTCGTCCTCGATCGCGGCGACGAAGTCCATCACGGTCAGGCTGTCGAACTCCAGGTCACCGGCAAAGGTGCTGGCTTCCGTGATTTCGACGCCCTTTTTGTTGAAGGGTTCGATGATCCCGGCGATCTTTTCGGCAGTGGCGGCGCGATCCATGGTCTTATGCTCCAATTGGCTTTGCGGCCCTTTGGCCGATGATTGGGGCGGAAAAGCGGCGTAAGCGCTGAAAAGTCAAGCGGCGGCCTTTTCAACCAGCCCCTTAACCGCCGCCATAAACGGTCCGATCGAGACCGGCTTGGCCAGGTAACCCTCGGCCCCGGCATCGCGGATGCGTTCTTCATCACCCTTGCCGGCATAAGCGGTAACAGCCAGCACCGGAATTTGCCGCAGCACGGCATCGGCCTTGGCCGCCTCGATCAGGTCCAGTCCAGAAACGTTGGGCAGCTGGATGTCCATGATGATCAGGTTGGGGACAAAGTCCCGCGCCTTGGCCAACGCTTCCATCCCGTCGCCGCAGGGCTCCACGGCATAGCCCTGGCTCTTCAGCACGTCGCAGAACAGCTTGCGGTTAAGGTCGTTGTCCTCGACAACCAGGATGCGCTTTGCCATGCGCGAAGCCCTACACTGTTACCCCCGAGGCCCGCAATTATCCGCGAACCCCAATCCCCGGACGACCCGCACGCTCTGGCGCTTTCCGCGCTTGGCTGGGTCTTGTCGGACGGCGCGCGCGCCGAACGCTTGCTGGCGCTGACCGGGATGACGGCGCATACGCTGAGAGCCGGGCTGGGCGATCCCGCGGTGCTGGGCGCCGTGCTCGATTTCCTGAGCGGCCACGAACCTGACCTTTGTGCTGCCGCCGATCATTTGGGGGTTGCACCGCAGGCCCTGATCGCGGCACGGGATGCGTTGACATGACAAGACCGCTGATCATTTCCGATTGCGACGAAGTGCTGCTGCACATGGTCGTCCCCTTTGCCGAATGGCTGAACGAGACGCAGGGCGTCACTTTCTCGATGGTCGGCAACGATTTCTCGAAGGCGGTGCGCTGGAAGGACAGTGGCGAGCTGGTTGAAGGGCCCAAGATCTGGGAGTTCCTGCAGGCATTCTTTGACAACGAGATGCACCGCCAGACCCCGATTGCCGGGGCAATTCAGGCGATGAACACCCTGGCCGAGCACGCCGATGTGGTGATCCTCACCAACCTGACCGACCGCCACAACCAGGCCCGCGCCCAGCAATTGGCCAATCACGGCCTCCACGCCCGGGTCTTTACGAACCAGGGTCCGAAGGGCCCGGCGCTGCAGGCGATCCTTGATGAATACCAGCCCAGCCACGCGGTGTTTATCGATGACTTGCCGCAGCATCACGGCTCGGTGAAGGAAGTCGCCCCCCATATCGACCGGCTCCACCTCTGCGGCGAGCCGACACTGGCCCCGCACATTGCCTGTGCCTTCGAGGCGGGCCATGCCCATGCCCGGATCGATACCTGGGAGCATGCCCTGCCGTGGCTGCTCGAACGCATTGGAGTGAACGCATGACTGACGTCGAAGTCGAAGCCAAGCTGGCCGAACTGGGCCTGACCCTACCGCAGGCAGCCGCCCCGGTGGCGGCCTATGTCCCGGTGGTGGTTTCAGGCGGGCACGCCTTCGTTTCGGGCCAGGTTTCGTTCGTAGACGGCGCGTTGATCAAGGGTCGGCTGGGCGATGACCTGTCGGTTGAAGACGGTGTGCGTGCCG
>JBEEIN010000185.1:0-4949 GCA_041169825.1 Pseudomonadota bacterium | reverse complement strand
AGCGGCGCCTCGGCTCGAACCTGACGGAAGACCGCATCGATCCTGTCTCCATCAGCATAAGCCCGACCATCAACAATGGCGTCGGCTAGTGACTGGTGTAACGTCATCTATCTCCATCCTTTGCTGGCGGCGGGCACCCGGTCAGAAAGCGTCCGAACGAGGCAACTCAGTCTAAATTGGCCATTCCAAATGGTCGAGGCCATATCAGTCCCGGCTACCGATTTCCCGTGCGTTTGACAAGAAAAAACTAACTGGTAAGTTTGCTTTCATTGGCTTGCGAACTGCCGGGCCGTGCGCGGAATTGATGTAGGTGCATCCGATGGCAAACTTCCCGTCCCTACCCAACTCGATCGAACCGCCATGGCTGACCGAACGCCTGCGTGCGGCTGGCTTGATCGGCGAAGCGGCGGTTACAACCCTATCATGGGAGCCGGTTGGAACTGGGAATGTTGGCGACAGTGTACGCTTTGCTCTTTCTTATGACCGGGACGGGCCTTGGCCCGGAACGATTGTCGGGAAGTTCCCGGCATCGGATGAAACCAGTCGCACAACCGCCGCCGCCTTTGGCGTCTACGCCAAGGAAGTGAAATTCTATCGCGATGTCGCGCCCAGGCTGAATGCGCGCGTTCCACAGGCATATGTTGCGGAGATCGCGCCGAACGGTGTGGATTTCCTGCTTCTGTTCGAAGACCTCGGCCCGGCGCGCGGTGGCGACCAGTTGAGCGGCTGCACCGTAGCCGACGCGCGCGCCGCCATCCGGCAGGCTGCGGCAATTCACGCGCCCAGCTGGCACGATGCCGAACTGATCGCTACCGAATGGCTGCAACCCAAACCCGCAGCTCTGGCCAGGCGGGCTGAACTCTATTGCACGGCTCAGGCAGTGTTTCGCGAACGCTATGCCGGCTTACTTGAGCCGGAATTCATGTCCGTTTGCGAAGCTTTGAACGAGGTCGTTGCCAAGTTAGTCGCTTGCGAATCACACCCGCGGTCGCTCGTCCATGGAGACTTTCGGCTCGACAACATGCTGTTCGACATCAAGGGCGGTGCGGAAGAGATCGCGGTGCTCGATTGGCAGACCGTGGCAATCGGTAATGGCCTTGCAGATGTCGGTTACTTTCTAGGCACCGGAATCGGCGACCGGCTGCGCCGTGATCACGAAACCGAGCTCCTTGATCTCTACTGCTCGGAAATGACCCGGCGCGGTGTGCCGCTGACGCGGGCCGAAATCTGGGACGATTATGTGGTCGGGGGGCTACGCGGTATCGTGAACGCGGTGATCAGCGCCGCCAATGTCAAACGATCCCAGCGCGGCGATGCGTGTTTCCTTTCCATGGCGCGAGGCGGCTGCGCTCTCGCGCTAAAGCACAACAGCATTGCAAAATTGAAGGGTGCCGACACATGGTCCTGACCAAAGGCGACGACTTCCCGCTGCACCAGACACCAGAGCCGATTGCCTATGCCGGGACCGACCGCAATTTCCATGATCGCTATTTCTTCAATGGCTATCAACTCGACGGATCCGGCTTCTTTGCGGCCGCTTTTGGCGTCTATCCGCATCTCAATATCGCCGATGCCCACTTCTCGGTGGTTCGCGATGGGGTCCAGTACTGCCTCCACGTCAGCCGTGAACTAAACATGGAGCGACTGGATCTATCCTGTGGTCCGATCCGGATCGAAATTCTGGAGCCACTCCAGAAGCTGCGCATCGTGGTCGATGGAGAGGGGATCAAGGCTGATCTGACCTTCACCGGCCGGGCGTTTCCGATCGAAGAGCCGCGTTTCACCCTCCGCACAGGGCCGCGTACCTTCATGGATCTGACCCGGATGACCCAGAATGGTCGCTATGCAGGCTGGGTCGAAATCGACAGGGTCAGGCTGGATCTGGCGCCCGGAACAATCGGAACCCGCGATCGCAGCTGGGGCGTGCGTCCGGTCGGCACGCGCGACCAACAACCTCATCCTGGCGGCGAGGTCTTCACTTTCTTCTGGCAGTGGGTGCCGGTGCATTTCGCCGACCGCACCATCCTGTACCACGTCAACCAAACCGCAGAAGGGAATGCCTGGAACACCAGCGCCACAATCGTGCCCGATGGAGCCACGGCCGACGATCTGATCAAGACTGCAGGCACCATGCAGTCATCATTGCAACCGGGTACCCGATGGCCTGAGTTTGGCACCCTGACACTTGATAGACCGAAAGGAGCCGAAACGCTGAAATTTGAAGTTCTTGGTAGATTCCAGATGCGGGGGATAGGCTATACTTCTCCCATCTGGGGCCATGGCCTCTATCACGGCCCGCTGGCAGTAGAGCGCGAGAACTTCGAACTTGCGCAATGCGATCCGGCGCGGATGGACCGCCATCATGTGCAAATGCCCTGCCGCGTCATAAGCGACAATTGGGGCGAAGGAATTGGCGCTTTCGAACAGCTCATCGTTGGGCCATATGAGCCCTTCGGCCTGAAGGACTTCACGGATCTCGGTTAGGAACGGCCACTTCCTTCACCGCACAGCAACGCGCGACACGAACTAGTCGGCAATGCCCCGATGAATGCCGCTTCGCTCTCGGCTAACCAAGTTC
Organism: Pseudomonadota bacterium; assembly: GCA_041169825.1. GTDB lineage: Bacteria > Pseudomonadota > Alphaproteobacteria > Sphingomonadales > Sphingomonadaceae > Novosphingobium. The sequence continues at coordinate 2,371 of JBEEIN010000185.1, read as the reverse complement.
TCGCGAATTGACAATATAAAACTAACTGGTAAGTTTAATTGTGCTTTCGCAGAGACTCGCTCCATGGCGATTGTCTGCGCGGCCTCAGGAGAGTCGAAATGTCCGTTATCAAAGTGCAGGACATAGCGCACGTCCGGTATGCGGCACCGGACCTTACCGCAATGCGCTCATTTCTCGAGGACTTCGGCATGAAATGCTTCGAGGCCGGTGGTCGGCTTTACGGCAAGGGCACCGATGGCAGGCCGTTCTTTCATGTGACGGAACAGGGGAAAGCCGAGTTTCTTGCGGTTGGGTTCATTGCCAAGTCGGTGGAGGATCTGGAAGCTCTCGCAATGCACGAAGGTGTCGCGGTTGAGGACTCGACCGAGCCGGGCGGCGGCAAGATTTTGCGACTGATTGATCCCGACGGCTACCGAATTGAAGTTGTAGCCGGACAAGCAAATGACGAGCCGTCGTTTCCGCTGATCGGTGAAGCGTTCAATACTCCGGCTGCGAAACCTCGGCTCAACCGGGAGGTCCGGCTAACGCCTGCGCCTTCCCACCCACATCGAATTGGGCACACCGGGCTTGCGGTAAGTGATTACCGCGCAAGCGAAAAATGGTACAAAGACCGCTTCGGATTTCTGACCACCAACGAAATCGAAGCTGCCAAAGACGTTCCACTGGGTGCATTCCTGCGTTGCAATCTGGGCGACCAGCCAACGGACCATCACACACTGGCTTTGCTTCAACTACCGGGCGGACGCCGCAATCTGCACGCGGCGTTCGAGGTACCCAGTGTCGACGACCTACTGCTTGGGCACGACTACCTCAAATCAAAGAATAGAAAGTCATTCTGGAGCCTTGGGAGGCACGTACTTGGTAGCCAGTATTTCGACTACTGGAAGGATCCATTTGGCAACGAACTGGAGCACTGGACCGATGGTGATGTCTACACCGCCGAGCGACCGCCAACGATAGAGTCGATCGATACTCTCTTTAAGGCCCAATGGGGACCGCCAATTCCGATTGGCGGGATTCCTGTTGGCCTCGTCAAACGCATGCTTTCGCTATTCGTTCGCGCCAAGCGCCGATTCTCTCGCCAGCACGAAGGACAAAACACATGAAGCTTTGCACTTATACCGCCAACGGACAGACCCGAACGGGTATCGTCGTTGGAGACACAGTCATCGATACAGGTGTTCCCGGTACCATGATCGACCTTATCCGCGATTGGGACAGCCTGAAAGCTGGTCTCGAAGCGAAGGCAACTGCGGGCGAGGGCATGGCCCTTTCCTCGGTCAAACTCGAGGCGCCGATACAGCGGCCGGGCAAGATCTTCGGGGCAACGCTCAATTACCATTCGCACGTCGAGGAGGGGAAGAAGTTTGGCGGGGGTGACGCACCCAGTCGTCCTGGTTTTTTCACCAAGGCTCAAACAAGCATTAACGGTCCCTATGATCCGATTATCATCACTAAGGGAACCAAGGTTCCCGAAGATCACGTCGGTCACTTTCCCGACAAGATCAAAGCGATCTTCGCTATTTCCGAATCCAGCACGGACTACGAGATCGAACTTGTCGCAGTAATCGGCAGGGGCGGAAAGCACATCTCACAGGGCGACGCGCTTGGTGCTGTCTTCGGCTACTGCGTGGGCAACGAGGTAACCGAGCGCACCTGGCAAATTGCCAGCCCGCAATGGTCGCTTGGCAAAAGCTTCGATACCCATGCGCCGATCGGCCCATGGATCGTGACCGCTGATGAAGTGGGCGATCCGCAAGCGCTGGTAATGCGCTGTTACGTCAACGGAGAACTGCGCCAGGATAACAACACCAGCGACATGGTCTTTCCGGTCGATTCGCAGATTGAACACCTTTCGGTTGGCATGACACTTGAGCCGGGCGACCTCATCTTTACCGGTACGCCGGCCGGGGTCGGAGTCGCCAACATGCCGCCCAAGTTCCTCAATCCCGGCGATGTGGTGCGCTGCGAGATCGACGGAATCGGGCATATCGAAGGCACCATGGTGGCGGAGGCCTGAAGCGTGGGTGTGGCACGCCAATACCGGGTCGCAATTGTGGGCGGCGGCTATGCGGGTTTTACCTTGGCCCGTGAGCTCGACCCACATGTCGATGTGACATTGATCGAGGCACGCGAGGCCTTCGTGATGACTCCGGCGACGCTGCGCGTATCGGTCGAACCTGCGCTGCTCGACAGGATTGTCATCCCCTATGATCGTTTGCTGAAAAGGGGACGGGTAGTGCGCGGGCGCGCAACTGTGATCGACGAAGGCGCAGTCCTGTTGGCCGATGGCACCCGGGTCGAAGCCGAAGCCATCGTCGTTGCCACTGGCTCGCATTATGCCGCGCCGTTCAAGCCCCAGGACGACAGC
>JBEEIN010000184.1:0-7860 GCA_041169825.1 Pseudomonadota bacterium | reverse complement strand
CCGGGTCGGCCGCGGCGTGGACATAGGTGTGGTTGATCCCATCAAGGTGCGCCAGCACCGGCACGCGGGCATCGGCCTGGACCCGGGCGACCAGGCTTTTCCCGCCGCGCGGCACGATCATGTCGATCAGCCCGGCGGCGGTCAGCATGGCACCGACCACCGCGCGATCCTGCGTCGGCACCAATTGGACCGCCTCGGCCGGAATCCCGGCCTCAACCAGCCCGCTGACCATGGCGGCATGGATGGCGCGGTTGGAATGGACGGCTTCGCTGCCGCCGCGCAGCAGGACCGCATTGCCCGAACGCAGGCACAGCGCGGCGGCATCGGCCGTCACATTGGGCCGGCTTTCATAGATGATCCCGATCAGCCCGATCGGCACCCGGACGCGTGAGAGGACCAGGCCATTGGGGCGGCTGGTCCGGTCTATTTCCTGACCCACCGGATCGGGCAGGTCGGCAACGGCGGCGACGGCATCGGCGATCGCCGCCAGCCGCCCGGCATCGAGCCGCAGTCGATCGAGCATGGCGCCGCTCAGCCCACGGGCTTCGCCTGCCGCCATGTCCTGCCCATTGGCCGAGAGGATCTGTGCCTCCTGCTGGCGCAGCGCGTGGGCCGCAGCGCGCAGCCCCGCGGCGCGCTGGTCCGAGGCCAGCCGGGCCAGTTGCAGCTGCGCAGCCCGACCAGCCTGCGCAAGGCGGGCAACAAGCGAATCGGGCGCTTCGGGCGAGGGGGTGGCGGGAACGGTCATTTCGCGATCGTGCCTATCACCTGGCCAACAGTTCCGGCAACCCAATCGACTCGTCGTGCGAGACTTTCGCTTCGACGACAACCGATTGCGACGGATTCGCCCAACCTAGTGAAAACTGCTAGCCGGCCATGGCAGAAGTCATCAAAGACTCGGGGTCGTCTTGCAAAATCTAACCGTTGGCGGGGTGAAGGACCGCTTGCGGAGCTGGTTCCCGGATCGCGAATTTTTCATGCGATCGCAGGGGCAGGTCCGTTTCATCAAGGTATCGACGAAGGTCCAGATGGTCAGCTTGGCCGTGCTGGTCACGCTGTTGCTCGCCTGGCTGCTGTCGATGGGCGGAATGGCACTGTCGCAATACCTCTCGACGCGCGACCGGCTGGACCTGCTCAACCGCGAGGCCAAGGTCGCCACGGCCGAAAGCCGGGTGGCCGAATATCGCGACGACCTGCAAAGCGTGGCCCAGGATCTTTCGCGGCGGCAGGATGCGCTGGAGAAGATGACCGAGGTCCTGCCTGACGACCTCAAGGCCAGCGACACCGTCTCCGATTCGAGCGGGGAAGCGGCCAAGACTGTCGACAAGGTCAGCGCCGCCCTGCCCGAAGCCAGCGGCCTGGCCAAGGTCGAGGCGCGGCAGCTGGCGCTGGTTGAGCGTCTGACCCGATTCGCCGATCGGCGTGCCGCCCAGGCGGCCAGGCGCATTCGCGCGCTGGGGCTTGATCCCAATGCGATGGTGGCGCGGCTCAATGACCGGTCAGCCCAGGGCGGTCCGCTGATCGAACTGTTCGGCCCGCGCAAGCAGGCGCTCGATCCGCGCTTTGAGCGGCTGGGCATCAGCCTGGCGCGAATGGACGCGCTGGAGCGGGGCCTGGCCGGAATTCCGCAGCATACGCCGGCCAGCCTTGAATATATCTCGTCCGGCTTTGGCTATCGCGCCGACCCCTTTACCGGCGGGGCGGCCTTCCACGCCGGGCTGGATTTCAAGGGCCCGATCGGCGCGCCGATCTTTGCCGCCGCGGCGGGACGGATCCGTTTCGTGGGGGTGCAACAGGGCTATGGCAACGTGGTTGAAATTGAGCATGGCAATGGGCTGATGACGCGCTATGCTCACATGTCGGGTTTCAGGGCGCAGGTGGGTCAACCGGTCCTGGCAGGGCAGGTAATCGGATTGATCGGCAGCACCGGACGATCGACGGGTCCCCACCTCCATTTCGAGGTCCGGATCAACGATCGGGCGGTAAACCCCCGGCCATTCCTTGAGGCGGCGTCTCATGTTCAACAAGATAACCGCGGCGGCAACGTCGCGTTCAACAGGCGGTAACACAATGCGCGGATCGACCTTTTCGGTCCTTGGGGCCGATACGGCGATCAAGGGCAATGTCATGGCTTCGACAGACCTGCACCTTGATGGCAAGGTTGAGGGCGATGTCACCTGCAGTTCGCTCGTCCAGGGCGAGACGGGTGAAATTGTCGGCGCGGTCAAGGCTGAAAGCGCCCGGCTGGCAGGCGTGGTCCGCGGCTCGATCTCGGCCCGCGAACTGGTGATCCTCAAGTCGGCCCGCATCCATGGCGATGTGCATTACGATGCGCTGACGATCGAGCAGGGTGCGCAGGTCGATGGCCGCTTTGCTCCGCGCATGGTGGGCCAGCCCGAAGAAACCCCGGCCGAGGGCGTCGAAAAGCTGCTGACGCTCGCCGGGTAAACGGAGGGGGTTAAACCAGCCCGAGCTCGGCGCGCAGGGCCTTGCGGTCGAGCTTGCCGATCATCGTCTTGGGCAGGCTATCGCGCACCACCACACTGTCCACCCGTTCATGCTTGCCCAACTGGCCATTAAGCCAGTCGGCCAGCGCCTCAGCGGTGGCGGCCGCGCCATCGTGCAGGGTGACATAGGCGCGCGGGGCCTCGCCGCGATAGGCATCGGGCACGCCGATCACGAGGGCTTCCTTGACCGCCGGATGGCGCAACAGCACGGCTTCGACCTGGCTGGGGAAGACCTTGAACCCGCCGACCGCGATCATGTCCTTGATCCGGTCAACGATCCGCAGATAGCCACCCTCTTCCAGCACCGCCACGTCGCCGGTCCGCAGCCAGCGGCCGTCAGGCCGATCGGCAAAGGCTGCAGTCGCCGCCTCGGGCCGCCGCCAATAGCCGCGCATCACCTGTGGCCCCTGAATGGCAAGCTCGCCCGGCTCCCCGATCGGGGCATCCTGCGTCGGATCCTCCTTGTCGAGCAGCCGGACCCGCGTCGCCGGAATCGGCTGGCCGATCGTGCCGGGGCGCTCTTCGCCTTCATAGGGATTGGCCGCAGCCACCCCGGCGGTCTCGGTCAGGCCATAGCCTTCGATCAGCCGCGCACCGGTCACGGCCTCAAACCGCTGCTTGAGCGGCAGCGGCAAGGGCGCGCCGCCGGAAATGCAGACCCTGAGCGAGCCGAAATCGGTCTTCCCGCAGTCCGGGTGATCAAGCAGCGCCTGGTACATGGTCGGCACCCCCGGCATCGCGGTCGCCTTGACCCGGGCCAAAGTCTTGAGCGCCTGCCCAGCGTCAAAGCGCGGCAACATGGCAATGCAGCCGCCGTGGGCAACCGTCCGGTTGAGCACGCAGATATTGGCGAAGACGTGGAAGAACGGCAGGACGCCGACAATCACATCGCGGGCCTGCTGCTGCGGATCGATTGCCTCAACCTGGCGGGTGTTGGCGGTGATGTTCTGGTGAGTCAGCATCGCACCCTTGGGGGTGCCGGTGGTGCCGCCGGTATACTGGAGCAGCGCGAGGTCTTCCTCGGGATCGAGCGGCACCGGCTGCGGGGCCGAATCGGCTAGGACATCGCCCCAGCGCAGCGCCGAGGGCGGGATCGGGCTGAGCGATTTGCGCGCAAACAGGCGCAGAGCGATGCCCTTGAGCCAGGGCAACTGCGCCGCCAGCGAGCCGACCACCAGCCACTCCAGCGCCGACTGTTCCCTGACCGTCATGGCCGTGGGCAGAAGCGCCGAGGAATCGATCGTCACCAACAGCCGTGTCCCCGAATCCGCCACCTGTGCGGCCAGTTCGTCTGCGGTGTAGAGCGGCGAGAAATTGACCACCGTCGCACCGGCGATCATCGCGCCGTAATAGGCCGCAATGTAGAGCGGCACATTGGGCAGGAACAGGCCGACCCGGTCACCCTTGCCAATCCCGCGCTGTTGCAGACCGGCCGCAAAGGCCAGCGCTTCACCATGCAGATCGCGATAGGTGAACAGCCGGCCCAGAAAATCGACCAGTGGCCGATCGGCAAAGCGCGCGGCGCTGTCCGCAAACATCTGCGGCACGGACAAAGGCGCGAAGACCGTGTCCCACGGTGTCGGGTGCGCGTAATGCGCCTGCCATGGCTGAAAGGACGATGCGGCAACCGGGCTGACAGTCATGCCAGCCTAAGTGGTGGTGCCCATGGCCCCGCACAAGCGCGGGGCCGAAATAGATTGGGGCTTAGCCTTCGTCCGAAGCTTCGGCGGCGCGCTTGGCTTCGAGCCAGGCGGCGGCTTCGGCTTCCTGCGCGGCTTCCGAGGCAGCCTTGGCCTGAGCCTCACGCTCAGCGCGCAGTTCCTCGATCAGGGCTTCGCGGTCGTCACCCAGGCGGGCATCATCACCGGCTTCGTCAACCAGGCCGGCCTTCTTGGCCGCCTTGGCCACGATCGCATCAAGCTCACGCTGGCTGCACAGGCCCAGGGTGACCGGATCCTTGGGCTGGATGTTGGCGATGTTCCAGTGGCTGCGATCGCGGATCGCGGCGATGGTGTTGCGGGTCGTGCCGATCAGCTTGCCAATCTGCGCGTCCGAGATTTCCGGGTGAGCGCGCAGGATCCAGGCGATGCCATCGGGCTTGTCCTGACGCTTCGAGACCGGGGTATAGCGCGGGCCCTTGGTCCGGCTGACCTGCGCCGGAGCCTTTTGCATGACCAGCGAATAGGACGGGTCGTTCTGGCCCTTTTCGATTTCCGCCATGGTCAGTTCGCCCGAGCGGACCGGATCGCGGCCGGTATACTTGCTGCTGGCCAGATCATCGGCCATCGCATTCACTTCGAGGATGTGCAGCCCGCAAAATTCGGCGATCTGTTCGAACGAAAGCGCGGTGTTGTCGACCAGCCACGAGGCAGTGGCATGCGGCATCAGCGGGGTGGGCTGGGTCACGGGTATTCTCCGCCAGAAATCGGGTTCAAAATAATAGGGCCGCCCCTTACCGGAGCGGCCGTTCGGCGGCCCATCTAGGTGATAACGGCGGATTCGGCAAGGATTGAGTCAGGTCAGCCGACCTTGAGCACGATCTTGCCGATGTGCGCCCCGGCTTCCATCCGGGCATGGGCCTCAGCGGCCTGGGCCAGGGGAAAGGCCTGGTCCATGATCGGGCGCAATTGCCCGCTGGTAAACAGCGGCCAGGCATTGCTGGCGATTTCCTGCGCGAGCAGCGCCTTGAACGCATTGGAGCGCGGCCGCAGCGTCGATCCGGTCAGGGTGTAGCGACGGCTCATGATCACGGCCATGTTGAGTTCGGCCTGCATGCCGCCCTGGACCGCGATGGTCACGTGGCGCCCGTCTTCCTTCATGCAGCGCAGGTTGCGGGCAACATAGTCCCCCGCGACCATATCGAGCACCAGATCGACACCCTGCCCGCCGGTGATCCGGCCCACTTCTTCGACAAAGTCACTGGCCTTGTAATCAATCGCGTGATCGGCGCCGATCTGCAGCGCGGCAGCGCACTTTTCAGCATCGCCGCAGGTGACGATCACGGTCAGGCCAAAGGCCTTGCCCAGCATGATTGCCATGGTCCCGATCCCGCTGGTCCCACCATGGACCAGGATCGTCTCCCCCTCTTTGGCCCAGCCGCGTTCGAACACGTTGTGCCAGACAGTGAACAGCGTTTCCGGCAGGGCTGCCGCCTGATCGAGCGGCATATCCGCCGGAACCGGCAGGCAGTGATCGGCCATGGCCAGGCAATATTCGGCATAGCCCCCGCCCGAGACGAGCGCGCAGACCTGCTGCCCCATCATGACATCATCGACGCCAGCGCCCAGGGCGACAATTTCCCCGGCCACTTCCAGACCGGGGATCGGCGAGGCACCCGGTGGCGGCGGATAGAGCCCGCGGCGCTGGATCACGTCCGGACGGTTGACCCCGGCATAGGCCACCTTGATCAGCACCCGCCCTTCGCCGGGATTCGGCACGGGCAGGACCTGCGGCTGCAAAACTTCGGGGCCGCCAGGTGCATCAAACCCGATTGCGGTCATCATTTCGGGAAGCATTTCGGCCATTTGCCTTTTCCTGTTGCCTCTAGAGCACCAAAGCAGGGCCTAGCCTTTGGGCGTGTTGACAGCAAGCGCGCGAAGGTCAATTTTGTAATTCGGATGGACGAAGACGACCGCCCCCGGACGCGCAGCGATGCCGCCAGTCAGCTGGCGCTGGAGCCGCTTGACCGCCTCTCGCAGGATGAGCTGGCAGAACGGATCGCCCTGCTCGAGAACGAGATTGCGCGGATCAAGGCGCAGCGTGACAAGGTTTCAGCTCACCGCGCTGCGGCCGAGGCGCTGTTCAAGCCGCGGTCGACATGAATTTCGGGGTGCCCCTTCGCAGTGGCGATAGGGCTTCCCATATAGGCCTGGCCATATAGGTTCGGTTAACCATCCGTGTTCATACTCTTCGTCTATCGAAGGGTCACTCCATCTGTGGGAAGGCTTCACAATGCCAAGTTTCGCCCAGAGCCTTGAAAAGACGCTGCACAGCGCGCTCGCCAATGCCTCAGAGCGCAGCCATGAGTATGCGACTCTGGAACACCTGCTGCTCGCCCTGATCGACGATCCGGATGCCGCCCAGGTGATGCAGGCCTGCGGGGTGGAGCTGGGTGAGCTGGGCGAAGTGGTGCGCCAGTACCTCGACCAGGAATACCAGAGCCTGAAGACCGAGGAAAAGGGCGATCCTGCACCGACCGCGGGGTTCCAGCGCGTGATCCAGCGCGCGATCCTGCATGTCCAATCCAGCGGCAAGGACACCGTTACCGGCGCCAACGTGCTGGTCGCACTGTTTTCCGAGCGCGATTCCTATGCCGTCTATTTCCTGCAGCAGCAGGATATGAGTCGGCTCGATGCCGTCAGCTTCATCAGCCACGGAATCGGCAAGGGCGGCCGGCGGATCGAGGACAAGAGCCCCAAGGGGACCGAAAGCGAAAGCCCGGCCCAGGATGAAAAGGCCCAGGGCAAGGACGCCAAGAAGGAGAGCGCGCTCGACCAGTTCTGCGTCAACCTCAATGAGAAGGCGCTGGCCGGCAAGGTCGATCCGCTGATCGGACGCGGGCCGGAAGTGGACCGGACGATCCAGATCCTGTGCCGCCGCTCCAAGAACAACACGCTCTACGTTGGCGATCCCGGCGTGGGCAAGACCGCCATCGCCGAAGGCCTGGCGCGCAAGATCGTTGAAGGCGAAGTGCCCGAAGTGCTCTCGGAAGCGGTGATCTATAGCCTCGACATGGGGGCGCTGCTGGCCGGGACCCGCTATCGCGGCGATTTTGAGGAGCGGCTCAAGCAGGTTGTCTCCGAACTCGAAAAGATGCCGCACGCGGTGCTGTTCATTGACGAGATCCACACCGTGATCGGCGCCGGGGCAACCAGCGGTGGGGCGATGGATGCCTCCAACCTGCTCAAGCCGGCGCTGTCGGGCGGGACGATCCGCTGCATCGGTTCGACCACCTACAAGGAATTCCGCAACCACTTCGAAAAGGATCGCGCCCTGCTGCGCCGGTTCCAGAAGATCGACGTGAACGAGCCGACGGTTGAGGATACGATCAAGATCCTGAAGGGTCTGCGCACGGCTTTCGAGGACCACCACAAGGTCAAGTATACCCCCGATGCGATCAAGACCGCGGTCGAGCTTTCGGCGCGCTACATCAACGACCGCAAGCTGCCCGACAAGGCGATTGACGTGATCGACGAAGTGGGCGCGATGCAGATGCTGGTCGCGCCGAGCAAGCGCAAGAAGACCATCACCGCGCGCGAGATCGAGGCGGTGATCGCGACCATGGCCCGCATCCCGCCCAAGTCCGTTTCTTCGGACGACCGCACTGCGCTGGAACACCTTGAGCGCGACCTCA